>NZ_WBRZ01000069.1:0-21718 GCF_008923895.1 Pseudomonas sp. GXM4 | reverse complement strand
AGCAGAGCGAAGAGCGTTTTGGCGACCTGTCGCACATCCTCTTCGATCAGGCTGCCCTGGCGGCTGGCGACATCTTGAAGGATCCGGCCGCTTACGTGCGCCGGCTGAACAAGCTGCTGGTTGAACTGTCGGTTTGATCACGTTGTAGGAAAAACCCGCTTCGGCGGGTTTTTTCGTTCTGGTGTTTACTCAATCAGGAGTCAGAAATGAGCCAAGTCACTGTACGTTCCGTGGTCTATCAGATTGACGGCCAGGCCTATGAAGGTCGCCTGGCGTTCGACGCCGAGCACAAGGCTGCGCGCCCGGGTTTGCTGATGGCGCCGAACTGGATGGGCGTCAGCGCCGGTGCCGAAGACATCGCCAAAGCGGTAGCGGCCAAGGGTTACGTGGTGCTGATCGCGGATGTCTACGGCCAGAGCGTACGTCCGCAGAACGCTGATGAGGCGCTGGCAGCGATGATGCCGCTCAAGGACGACCGCGCGCTGTTGCGCAAACGTCTGCAAGTGGCTTTCGAGCAATTGCAGAGCCAGGGCGAAGCCACGGTGGATACTTCGAAACTGGCGGTGTTCGGTTTCTGTTTCGGTGGTTGCTGTGCGCTGGACCTGGCCCGCACCGGCGCGCCGGTAAAAGCGGCGGTGTCGTTCCACGGCACGCTGGATTCGCCGAACCCGGCGGATGCGCAGAACATCAAGGGCTCGGTGCTGGTGCTGCATGGCGCATCCGATCCGTTGGTGCCGAAGGAGCAACTGCCAGCGTTCGAAGATGAGATGAACGCGGCGAAGGTCGACTGGCAACTGCTCAGCTACGGCGGCGCGGTGCACTCGTTTACCGACCCGCATGCCAATGTACCGGGCAAGATGATGTACGACGAAAAGACCGCCAAGCGCGCGTTCAAGTCGATGCATGATCTGCTGGATGAAGTGTTCAACGGTTAAAAGCGAAAAGCGAAAAGCCCCTCACCCTAGCCCTCTCCCGGAGGGAGAGGGAACTGATTGGGGGGGGCTCGGGAGTGGCGTCGACCTGAACGTGAATAGGCGAATCCATAATCGCCGAGATTTTTCAGGTCGATGTATAACGCAAGACGCCTCGGTCGGCTCCCTCTCCCTCTGGGAGAGGGCTGGGGTGAGGGTAAGCGGCCTAGCGCGGTAGTTCGATCCGCTCGACTTCCCCCGGCACCGTCGGCCAATCCTTGGCCGCCCACTTGCGCCGAGCCTCATCAATCGCCGCTGGATCACTGGCAACAAAATTCCAGTTGATCCGCCTCGGACCGTCCAGCGCCGCGCCGCCGAACACCACCGCGTGCACATCGCTTTCGGCAAACAGGCTCATCTCTTCGCCGGCTGGCAACACCACCAGCGCATGCGGCTCGATCGCCTCGCCATTCAACTGCGCATCACCGCTCAACACATACACCGCGCGTTCTTCATGCTCGGTCGGAATCAGCAATGTGGTCGCGGTCTGCATCTTCACTTCCGCATACAACGTAGGAGAAAGCACCGGCACCGGCGATTCCAGGCAAAAGCCTGACCCTGCAATCATGCGAATCTGCACGCCAAGGTTATCGCTGAGCGGCAACGTCGCTGCCGGGTGATGGCTGTAATGCCCCGGGCCCTGTTCGTGCGCCTTGGGCGAGGCCAGCCAGACTTGCAGGCCATGCAGGGTGAAGGTCTCGGCGAGCAGTGGCGCAGGCGTGCGCTCGACGTGGGCGATGGCGCTGCCAGCGGTCATCCAGCTGACATCGCCGGCGCCGACCACTTGATCGGAGCCCAGACTGTCCTTGTGCTGCAATTGCCCTTCGAACAGATAGGTAAGCGTCGACAGACCAATGTGCGGATGTTGGCGGATATCCATGCCTTTACCCGTCGGATAAATCGTTTCGAGCATGTGATCGAAAAACACGAAAGGCCCGACGTTGCGGCATTTGGCTGACGGCAGCGGGCGCAGAATCGGCTGGCCTTCGACGTCTTCGGCGCGCGGGCGGATGATCAGGAGTGGCGTGTCCATGGTGCATTCCAGGCTGAGCGGGTGATGCCAGAAGCATAACCCGCCGCTGGCATCAGGAGGATTATTGGCTGTCGAAGCCTTGTGGTGCGTGGGTTTCGATACTGACTTCGCTGGTGGTCATCAATTTGTGAATCGGGCAGCGATCGGCCACACGCAGCAGTTCCTCGCGCTGGGCGTCGGTGAGTACGCCTTTGAGCGTAAGGGTGACATGCAGGGCGTATTTGCCTTTCTGTTCCTGGCTGTTGTCGCGCTTCACTTCGACTCCCACGCCGGTCAGCGGGATGTCTTTTTTCTTCGCATACATTTTCACGGTCAGCGCTTTGCAGGCGCCCAGCGCAGCGTCGAAGTAATCGTGTGGCTCTGGCGCGGTGCCTTCACCCCCGGCGGTTTTCGGTACATCGGCAAACAATTCGTGGTCGTCGATCTGGACGGTGTGACGAAAACCTTCGGCGGAGACGGTATTGACGGTAACAGTCATGGAAACCTCACAGGCGGCAGGAAAAATCGTTCGATCAAAGCAGACCTTGCAGTTATAGAGCATTCCCGGCAGTGGGCGTTCCGCTTTTCGGCAGGGATGAACCCTTGTCGTTCGGGCGCGGTCTAGGCTATGCCCATCTGCCGGAGATTACTTGTGTCCTTGTCTCGTCTGAGTCTTGCCTGTCTGCTGCTGTTCGCTGGCAGCGCCAGTGCCCGCGAATACACTTACAGCGATGCGCACCTGCATTACGTGGATTTTTTCCAGGAAAGCGCCGGCATGCAGAAATTGCTCACGGCCATGAAAGAAAATTCCATCGAGCACGTGATGATTTCCGGGATTCCCGTGGCGAAGAAATGGCATGAAGACGAACCCAAGCGCCCGCGTTATTACGCCGGTGATGACGCCGATGCCTATTGGTACAGCGCCACCGATGTGATCATTGCCGACGCGGTGGAAAAGCTTGCGCCGGAGCAGCGCCAGTACTTTCATCCGTTCCTGTCCGGCTTCAATCCCAATGACAAGAATTCCGCCGCGCACATTCAGCGCATGCTCGACCTGTACCCGGGACTTTGGCAGGGCATTGGCGAGGTGTTCACCCGGCACGATGACCTGACCGCGCTGACCTCCGGCGACACACCCCGGGCCAACAACGAGGCGATGACCAAGATCTATCACCTCGCCGCGGAAAATGATCTGCCGGTGATGCTGCATTCCAACATCACTTCCAAGCGTGAGAGAAATCCGCTGTACCTGAAGGAGGTCGAAGAGCCGCTGCGCAATCATCCGCACACGCGATTCATTTGGGCGCACGCCGGCACCAGCGCCGAGATTCATCGGCATCAGACCCAGTTGCCGTTTCTCCTGCCAACCCTGACGCGCATGCTTGAGGCTTATCCGAATCTATTCATCGACCTGTCGTGGAGCATGCTCACGCCGTACTTGCTCGACGAGCAGGGCAAGCCGCGCGCCGAATGGCTGGCGCTGGTGGAAAAGTATCCCGAGCGCTTCATGCTCGGCTCTGACGTGGTAGGACGGTTCAACAAGCTCGGTCAGGAAATGCACAGCTACAAGCCGTTTCTCGATGCGCTGCCGGAAGCGGTGGCGCGCAAAGTCGCGCGCGATAACTTCCTGGCGATATTGCCGCGCAACACTGGTAAACCCGCCGGTCCGCGCTGAAACGTCAAAGCCATGGGTTCGGACTAGCCGCTCGTCTGCCTATCGCTTTTTCGTCTTACGCAATTTCACGGCAATGCCGATACCTTCTAAAGCAACCCGCTGCAGGCTGATGCAGCGCTTTTGGAAGGAGCCAGAGTGATGAATATCCGTAGTCTCAATATTGCCCCGCGCGCCGGTCTCGGTTTCGGCCTGCTGGCCCTGATGGTGTTTGCCCTCGGCGCGTTCGCCTTGCTGCAAATGTCGAACATGCGAGCGCAGTCCGATGAAGTCGACAACAACTGGCTGCCAAGCGTGATGGCGGTGGGGGAGATGAGTCAGGACATGCTGCGTCTGCGTGCACTGACCATGCGCCTGTTGCTCAACCGTGACCCCAAGGCACTGGAGCAGAATGTCGCCAAGCTCGACGAGCTGCGCAGTGGCTTGAGCGAAGCGCAGCAGCGTTATGACGCGTTGATCGTTTTGCCGGAAGAGCGCGCGCTGTTTGATCGCTTCAAGGTTGCCGAGCACAAATACCTGGAACTGCAGGCGCAAGTCCTGCAGCTGTCAGCGCAGAATCGGGTGGCAGACGCTTCGGCGATTCTCAATGATCAGATGAGTCCGCTGGCCGATGAGATTGCTTTGACTCTGCGCGATCTGGTCGAGTTGAACAAGCAAAATGCCGGTCTCGCCACTGAGGCAGCGCGCTTGGTCTTCAAACAATCGCGGGTGTGGGTCGCAGTAATGATCGCCATGGCTGCGCTGATTACCGTCGGCCTGGCGTTGCTGCTGACGCGCAGCATTGTCGTGCCGTTGTCGCAATCGCTCAGCGTCGCCGAAGTGGTGGCCGGTGGGGATTTGACCGGCGACATTCACATCGTTGGCAAAGACGAGCCGGCGCGCCTGCTGCAAGCGCTGAAAAGCATGCAGCACAATCTGCGCGACACAATCCGACGCATTTCCGAGTCGTCCACGCAACTGGCCTCGGCCGCCGAAGAGCTCAGCAGCGTCACCGAAGATGCCACTCGCGGCTTGCATCAGCAAAGTCAGGAAATCGAACAGGCAGCCACTGCGGTCAACCAGATGACAGCAGCGGTGGAAGAGGTGGCGAACAACGCCGTGGCCACGTCTGAAGCTTCCCGCGAATCCGACCGCATCGCCCGGCAAGGGCGCGAGCAAGTGCAGCAGACGGTGACGTCGATCGAGTTTCTCGCTGGCGATGTCACCAATAATGCCGCGCAGGTCGAGGCGCTGGCGCAAAAGGTTCATGGCATCAGCAAAGTGCTGGACGTGATTCGCTCGATTGCCGAACAGACCAATCTGCTCGCCCTCAACGCCGCGATCGAAGCCGCGCGCGCCGGCGATGCCGGGCGTGGCTTTGCGGTGGTGGCTGATGAAGTGCGGGCGCTGGCGCATCGCACCCAGCAGTCGACCCAGGAAATCGAGAAGATGATCGGCGGGATTCAGCAGGGCACCGATTCAGCGGTCAGTTCGATGCAGCAAAGCAATTCTCGGGCGCGCTCGACTCTGGAATTGGCCAAGAGCGCAGGCTCGGCTCTGGAGGAAATTGCCTCGGCGTTTACCTTGATCAACGAGCGCAATCTGGTCATCGCCAGCGCCTCGGAAGAGCAGGCAGCGGTGGCGCGCGAGGTGGATCGCAATCTGATGAATATTCGTGATCTGGCAATGCAGACATCGGCAGGGGCCAATCAGACCAGTGCGGCCAGTCAGGAGTTGTCGAAGTTGGCGGTGGATCTGAACGGGATGGTGGCGCGGTTTTCGGTGTGAGTTTGACCTTCAAAAGCCCCTTACCCTAACCCTCTCCCGGAGGGAGAGGGGACTAATCGTGCGATGCTTTGGAATCCATATTCGACTCGGTTTCTCAGGTCGATGGTTAGCGGCAGACACCTCGGTCGGCTCCCTCTCCCTCGGGAGAGGGCTGGGGTGAGGGGTAGGGCCGCCGCGCAGTATCATCGAACAGATAAACAAAAGCCCCGCATTCGCGGGGCTCTCTGTTCTTGCGACGGATCAGCTGCCTTTGACAGTCTTGCCGTTGACAGTACCGTCCTGGAGCATGATGTTGTACTCCTTGCCGTCAGTCTCGACCTGTTGCAGGCGCACCAGCAGGTAATCCCAGTCCTTGGCGAACCACAGCACGGTGATGCGCTTGCTTTGTGTCGGATCGCGCACGCGCTCGACCTTGATCGCGTCGATCTGGCCGGCCTTGGTGTCGACCTTTTCCGAACCCAGCACGCGGAAGTCGTAGGTATCGACTTCGCCATCATCAACCACCTGATAGCTCATGCTTTTCTTGCCGGCGGCAACGTCGTGCTGCAGCGCCAGTTGGTAGGTCGACTTGTCGACCATGCCGCGGTTCAGCGGGATTTTCACCGCGTCGCCACGGTCGGTGCCGGTCACCAGTTTATTGGCCCAGTCGAAGTCCAGATCAGCTTTTTTCGCTTTGCCCAGACCACCACGTTCAAAGTGGTAGGACTGCGGCAGCAGCGTGTCCTTGTCCAGCTTCAGGGTGCTTTCTTCAGTCAGGCTGGCGATCATCATCGATGCCTTGAAGCTGAGCTTCCAGACGCCGTCGGCTTCCTTGGTCAGGCTGCGTTCGGCGGTGCCGCTCATGGGCAGCTGCTTCCAGTCGGCGGTGTAGCTGGCGGAGAACGGTTGAAGGTCCGCTGCCTGCGCGAAGGGCAGGGCGAGCAGAGCGCAAGCGAAGAGCAGGGCGCGACGCATAATATCTCCTAGTGTCGAATCAAGTGGCCGCTGGCGGCGAGTAACTGGCCGTCGAGTAAAGCACCCTGGTCACCGAGTGTCAGCCTGCCTTCGGCAAACCAACGTACTGCCATCGGGTAGATCAGGTGTTCCTGAACGTGGACTCGTTGCGCCAGACTATGCGGCGTGTCGTGCAACTCTACCGGTAATACTGCTTGTACGACCAGTGGTCCGCCATCGAGTTCCTCGGTGACGAAGTGCACGGAGCAGCCATGTTCCGTATCGCCGGCCTCCAGCGCACGCTGATGAGTGTGTAACCCTTTGTATTTAGGCAGCAGCGACGGGTGGATGTTGAGCAGGCGACCCTGGTAGTGGCGCACGAAATCAGCGCTGAGAATGCGCATGAAGCCGGCCAGTACCACGAGTTCGGGGTTGAATTGGTCGATCAGTTCGATCAGCGCGGCATCGAAGGCCTCGCGGCCCTCGAATGCCTTGTGATCCAGCGAGCGGGTGGCGATACCCGCGTCGCGGGCGCGTTGCAGGCCGTAGGCATCGGCGCGGTTGGAAATCACCGCAGCGATGCGGACCGGGCTGTCGCCGGTCCGCGTGCTGTCGATCAGAGCCTGCAAGTTACTGCCGGTGCCGGACAACAGCACCACGACATCACAGGACTTTGGCATCAGTGAGCCTTGAGGTTCTTCAGCTCGACCTGCGCAGCGCCCTCGGCGGCCACGGCGATCTGACCGATGACCCAAGGCTGCTCGCCAGCGTCACGCAGGGTGTTCAGGGCCACTTCGACGTGCTCCTGAGCTACACAGATGACCATGCCGACGCCGCAGTTCAATACGCGGTGCATTTCGGTTTCATCAACGTTGCCTTTCTCTTGCAGCCAGTCGAATACGGCCGGGCGAGTCCAGCTGGCCACGTCAACCACTGCTTGCGCGCCTTTTGGCAACACGCGTGGGATGTTGTCGAGCAGGCCGCCACCGGTGATGTGAGCCATGGCCTTCACAGCGCCGGTGTCTTTGATCAGCTTGAGCAGTGGCTTGACGTAGATGCGGGTCGGGGCCATCAGCAGGTCGGTCAGCGGTTTGCCGTCGAGCTGAATGTTTTCGATATCGGCGCCGGAGACTTCGATGATCTTGCGGATCAGCGAATAGCCGTTGGAGTGCGGGCCGGACGATGGCAGGGCGATCAGGGCGTCACCGGTGGCGACTTTCGAGCCGTCGATGATTTCCGCTTTTTCCACGACGCCGACGCAGAAGCCGGCCAGGTCGTAGTCTTCGCCTTCGTACATGCCTGGCATTTCAGCGGTTTCGCCGCCAACCAGCGAGCAACCCGACAGTTCGCAGCCAGCGCCGATGCCGGTGACAACCTGGGCAGCGGTGTCGACGTTCAGTTTGCCGGTGGCGTAGTAGTCGAGGAAGAACAGCGGCTCGGCGCCGCACACCACCAGATCGTTGACGCACATGGCGACCAGGTCGATGCCGATGCTGTCGTGCTTGTTCAGGTTCAGCGCCAGACGCAGCTTGGTGCCGACGCCGTCGGTGCCGGAGACCAGCACTGGCTGCTTGTAGCCGGCCGGGATTTCGCAGAGGGCGCCGAAACCGCCCAGGCCGCCCATGACTTCCGGGCGCGCAGTGCGCTTGGCGACGCTCTTGATGCGTTCGACCAATGCTTCACCGGCGTCGATGTCTACACCGGCGTCCTTGTAGCTCAGGGAGGGTTGCTTGCTCATGATCCAGGCCTTTAGGGGAGGGGATTCAGGGGGTAACGACCGAGTTCAGCGGGAACATCGAACTCGATGGGCGATCGCCTCACGCGAGTTTCGAGGGGCCCGGCTGTTGCCGGTCTGCGAAGGCGCGCGATTTTATCAGGCTTGAGGGGCAGCGGCCATCCTCGCACCGACGGGCAGGGCCATATCGGCGGAAATTTTTTGCAATCGCAGGGTATGACTGCCTGTATAAGGTGTGGCGATTAACCGTCTATCGTTAGGACTGTGCAAAAACTTACCGCCACCGTGTGAATGTTTTGCCAGGGGTGGGGGTCACAGCCTTGCTCAAACGGTTCACGCGGCGTGTTCCAGCCGCTCCTGTCGACGGGAATTTTCCATGCGTTTTTGTAAATTGTTATTTGTGGGCTGCCTGACGCTGGTCAGCCTGGCGAGCCATGCCGAAAACCTCAAAGGGCTGTATCAGGTGCGTCAGCCAGTCAACGGCCAGGCGCCGGAAGAGCGCGATCGCGCCACGCAGGCGGCGCTCGATACCTTGGTGCTGCGCCTGACCGGCGACCCGAAAGCCGCGCAGAACCCGGGGCTGGCGCCGATCCGCAAGGACCCGCAGCAGATCATCAGCCAGTTCGGCTTCGACGCCGGGCCACCGGAAGTGCTGAAAGTCGACTTCGATCCGGCAACCACCGAGCAAGCCTTGCGCCGGGCCGGGTTGCCGGTGTGGGGCGCGAGTCGGCCGTCGATCCTCGGCTGGTGGCTGAACGATTCAACTGAAGGTGCGAGCCTGGTCGGTGACGGTCAAACCGCAGCCGCAACGTTGCGCACGGCCGCACAACATCGCGGTTTGCCACTGCGTTTGCCACTGGCTGATCTCAGCGAGCAACTGGTCGCCACCGCACCTGCGCTGGAAAGCGCTGATCCGGCGCCCCTGCGCAGTGCTTCGGAACGCTACAGCGCCGACGCCTTGCTGGCGGTGCACGCGCGCGAAGAGGGCGGGCAGTGGCAGGCGAAGTGGCGTTTGTGGCTCGGTGATCAGAAAGAGGCCGGCAGCGTACAGGGCGCCGATCAGGCCGCCGTTGCCGATGCGGTGATGCTTGCGGTGGCCGAGCGTCTGGCGCCGCGATTTGTCGCCAAACCCGGCGCGTCGGGTCAGCAGACGCTGGAAGTGCAGGGCATGAATCTCGAACATTACGCGGCGCTGCTGCGGTTACTCGAACCGTTCGGCGTGCGTCTGCAAAGCGTGCAGGGTGATCGCATCGTCTACCGGGTCAATGGCAGCGTCGATCAATTACGCGCGCAATTGTCGCTGGCGAAGTTGCAGGAGCTGCCGGCCGAAGTGCCGGCCCCGGTGGCGCCTGCCCAGCCAGCGGCGGATGGTACGCCTGCGGTCGCAGCGCCGACCCCGGCAGCGGCGGCACCGTCGTTGCGGTTTCGCTGGTAAGTCTTTCCTTATATAGAAGCATCAGGAGTGGTAAATGGCCGATACGCGGCGTTGGTTCTGGCTCGGTGGGGTAGTCCTGCTTTGCGCGTTTGTATGGTTGCTGCACCCGATCCTCACGCCGTTTCTGGTCGCGTTGTTGCTAGCTTATCTGTTCGATCCGCTGGTGGATCGTCTGGAGCGGCTCGGGCTGTCGCGAACCTGGGGCGTGATCGCCGTGTTTGCCTTGTTCACGCTGATCGTCACCGCGTTGCTGCTGGTGCTGGTGCCGATGCTCGCCAAGCAGTTGCTGCGTCTGTACGAACTGGCGCCGCAGATGCTCGACTGGTTGCAGCACACCGCTGTGCCGTGGGCGCAAGCGAAACTGGGGCTGTCGGACGGCTTCTGGAAGTTCGATAAAGTCAAAGCTGCGATCAGCGAGCACATGGGCCAGACCACCGACATCGTCGGCGTGGTGCTGAGTCAGGCGACGGCCTCGAGCCTGGCACTGATCGGCTGGCTGGCAAACCTGGTGCTGATTCCGGTGGTGAGCTTCTATCTGCTGCGCGACTGGGACGTGATGATGGGCAAGATCCGCAGCCTGCTCCCACGTGATCGCGAAGAGCGCGTGGTTGCGCTGGCGGGCGAGTGCCACGAAGTGCTCGGCGCGTTCGTGCGCGGGCAGTTGCTGGTGATGGTTGCGTTGGGGGTGATTTATGCCGCCGGCCTGATGATCGTCGGTCTGGAACTGGGGCTGTTGATCGGCCTGATTGCCGGTCTCGCGGCGATCGTGCCGTACATGGGTTTTGTCATCGGCATCGGCGCGGCATTGATCGCCGGGTTGTTCCAGTTCGGTGGCGATCTGTACCCGATGGTCGGGATTGTCGCGGTGTTCATGGTCGGTCAGGCACTGGAAGGCATGGTGTTGACGCCGCTCCTGGTCGGAGACCGCATCGGCCTGCACCCGGTGGCGGTGATCTTCGCGATCCTCGCTGGCGGCGAGCTGTTCGGTTTCACCGGCGTGCTGCTGGCGTTGCCGGTGGCGGCGGTGATTATGGTGCTGGTGCGTCATGTCCACGACTTGTATAAGGATTCCGGGATCTACAGCGGCGTTGACGAACCTGAGCTGTGATGGCGCGGGCGGCCCGGCGCTTGGCCGGGCTGGCCCGTTTCGTGCGAGCGAGGGCGCCAGAGAATCTGTCATCAAACCGCTGCGTCAACGCAAACCTTTGATTTTGCTTGGGGTCTGTCGCATTGTGCGCTCAGCCTCACGGGTATAAACTTCGCCAACTTTACACAGAGGCCACTAACGGTTCCTTTGAGAACTGTTCAGTCAGCATGAAACCGATTCAGCTGCCCCTAGGTGTGCGTCTGCGTGACGACGCCACCTTCATCAACTACTACCCAGGCGCCAATGCCGCTGCACTCGGCTATGTCGAGCGTCTCTGCGAAGCCGACGCCGGGTGGACGGAGAGCCTGATCTACCTGTGGGGCAAACACGGCGTCGGGCGCACACATCTGTTGCAGGCCGCGTGCCTGCGCTTCGAGCAGATGGGCGAACCGGCGGTGTATCTGCCGCTGGCCGAGTTGATGGACCGCGGCGTGGAAATCCTCGACAACCTTGAACAGTACGAACTGGTCTGCCTGGATGACTTGCAGGTGATTGCTGGCAAGGCGGACTGGGAAGAGGCGATGTTTCATCTGTTCAATCGTCTGCGTGACAGCGGCCGGCGCCTGCTGATCGCCGCGTCCACTTCGCCGCGCGAATTGCCAGTGAAGCTCGCCGACCTGAAATCCCGCCTGACCCTGGCGCTGATCTTCCAGATGCGTCCACTTTCTGATGAAGACAAATTGCGTGCGCTGCAATTGCGCGCATCCCGTCGCGGTCTGCACCTGACCGATGAAGTCGGGCACTTCATTCTCACTCGCGGCACGCGGAGCATGAGCGCGCTGTTCGATCTCCTCGAGCAGCTTGATCAGGCTTCCTTGCAAGCGCAACGCAAGCTGACCATTCCCTTCCTCAAGGAAACTCTGGGCTGGTAGTAGTGGGCTTTTGCCAGCTTTCAGGCGCCAGAAAACCTCCGTCCCTGCGCCGATTCACCGGCCAGACGAGTTACGCGCTTAGATGTAAACGCGAAACCGGGAAGTCACATAAAGTTCGATTGAATTTGCAAATGAGGACGATAGCGGGCATAGTCTCGGCTTCTTTACAACTATCAGCCACGGTCGTGCCCATGCTAAAGCGCTTCGCACCCCTCGTGCCTCTCGCACTCGTTACCCTGTTATTCGGTTGTGCTGCTCATTCTCCGGTTCAAGAGCCGCCGCAACAGGTCAAGAATTCTGCTACTGCCCAGTCTTCCGTTATTTACCAGGAAGAGCTGGACACCGAAAAAGAACTCAACCAGTTCAACGGCAGCAAGCCTTATCAGCTTCCTGTACTGGCTGACAGCATCCTCGAACGCGGCATGTCCCTGATCGGTACCCGTTACCGTTTCGGCGGTACCTCTGAAGCCGGCTTCGATTGCAGCGGTTTCATCGGTTACCTGTTCCGTGAAGAGGCGGGCATGAACCTGCCGCGTTCCACTCGCGAAATGATCAACGTTGATGCGCCGCTGGTTTCGCGCAGCAACCTTGAGCCGGGTGATCTGCTGTTCTTCGCCACCAATGGTCGTCGCGGTCGTGTCAGTCACGCCGGCATCTACCTGGGTGACAACCAGTTCATTCACTCCAGCAGTCGTCGCAGCGGCGGCGTTCGCATCGACAGCCTGGGTGACAGCTACTGGAGCAAGACCTTCATCGAAGCCAAGCGTGCACTCGCCATGGCGCCGACCGTGGTCACCGCTCGCAAGTAAGCCCGATGTCGCTGCGTTCGCGGCGACACAACGGCACGGCAACGGAGTAGACCTAAACTTTACAAGGTGAAGTTAAAGTCTTACTTGAAGTTTGCCGCGTAGCCGCTAGAATCCTGAATCTATATTGATGGCAAACCGCCTGCGTGATGACGCAGGCGGTTTTGTTTCTGTCCATTCGGCAGAGAAAGCCGCAGCCAGATCAGGATGTTCTGCTTATGACGATGTCGGCCCGCCTCACCTTGATCCTTTGCGCCGCGCTGCTCAGCGCCTGCGCCAGCCGTACACCGCCGCCAGCCCCCGTGGTTCGCGCGCCGATCGTGTTCGCTCCCTCCCAGGCTTTTTCCCCCGTTGCTGAAGACGTGCTGTTCCGCGCCCTCGGCCTGGTCGGCACGCCGTATCGCTGGGGTGGCAACACGCCAGATTCCGGTTTCGATTGCAGTGGTCTGATCGGTTTCGTCTACCGCGACGCGGCGGGAATTTCGCTGCCACGCTCGACCCGCGAAATGATCGTCATGCAGGCGCCGAATGTCGGCAAGGAAGGCTTGCAGACCGGCGATCTGATTTTCTTCGCCACCAATGGCGGCTCGCAGGTCAGTCATGCGGGGATTTACGTCGGTGAGGGGCGCTTCGTACACGCACCGGCCACTGGCGGCACGGTCAAGCTCGACAGTCTGTCGAAAGCGTATTGGCAGAAGGCGTATCTGAGCGCCAAGCGGGTGTTGCAGCCGGGGCAGTTGGCGCATAACCCTTAATGAAGGCAGAGCAAAACGCAATGTGGGAGTGAGCTTGCTCGCGAAGCCGGTGTGTCATTCAATTGATTATTGACTGATCCAACGCTTTCGCGAGCAAGCTCGCTCCCACAGTTGTTATGTGTCGGGCGGTAAGTTATTTGGCAGAAGACACTCGCCACACCTTGTTCCCGACATCATCCGCCACCAGCAAGCCACCTTGCTGATCGATGACCACGCCCACTGGGCGGCCCAGCGCGTTCTCATCCTTGTCGAGGAAACCGGTCAGCACATCCACCGGTTGCCCGGTCGGTTTGCCGCCAGTGAACGGCACGAAAATCACCTTGTAGCCACTGTGCGGTTTGCGGTTCCACGAGCCGTGCTGGCCAATGAATGCGCCTTCCTTGAATTGCGCCGGCAAGCGGTTGCCCTCGGCGAAGGTCAGGCCCAGCGAAGCGGTGTGCGGACCGACTGCGTAATCCGGAGCGATGGCCTTGGCCACCAGATCTGGATTCTGCGGTTTGACCCGCACATCGACGTGTTGCCCGTAATAGCTGAACGGCCAGCCATAGAAGCCGCCGTCCTTGACCGAGGTGATGTAGTCCGGCACCAGATCGCTGCCGATTTCGTCACGCTCGTTGACCGCTGTCCACAATGCGCCGCTGGTAGGTTCCCAGGCGAGGCCGTTGGGGTTGCGAATGCCCGAAGCGAAGATCCGGTGGTTGCCGGTCGCACGATCGACTTCCCAGATCGCCGCGCGGCCTTCTTCCTGATCCAGACCGTTTTCGCCGACGTTACTGTTCGAGCCGACGGTGACGTAGAGCTTGTTGCCGTCCTTGCTGGCGATGACGTTCTTGGTCCAGTGGTGATTCAGCGTGCCGCCGGGCAAGTCGACGACTTTGATCGGTTGGGTCTTGATCTCGGTGGCGCCCGGCTCGTAGTTGAAGCGCAGCAGGCGGTCGGTGTCGGCAACGTACAAATCATTGCCAACCAGCGTCATGCCAAACGGCGAGTTGAGGTTCTGCAGAAATACCGTGCGGGTTTCTGCGACGCCATCGTGGTCGGCATCACGCAACAGGGTGATGCGATTCGGGCTGGGTACGCCGGCACCGGCCTTGCCCATGACTTTCTTCATCACCCAGCCACGAATGCCTTTGCTGTCATCGGGCTTGGGCGGCGCGTTGGTTTCCGCCACCAGCACATCGCCGTTGGGCAGCACATAGAGCCAGCGCGGGTGATCGAGGCCTTCGGCAAACGCGGCGACCTGGGTGCCGGCCGCAGCGGTCGGTTTCGCACCTTCCGGCCAGCCCACCGCCGGGGCGATGTTCACTGTCGGGATCAGCGTCTTGTTCGGTTCGGGCAGTTTCGGTGACGGACCGGTGCCGTCGGAGACTTGCAGGCTGGAGGTTTCACCGCAGGCAGCGAGCCCGCCAGCGACGGCGATGATGAGAGCGAGTGGGGCCTTGCGCATTGCTGATCTTCCCTATGAATGCATTCCTAAACATAGAGGAGGGCGCAGGCCCGATGGTTCAACTGCTCAACCGCGGGCTTCCTTGAACAGCACGGCGATGCCCGGATGATAGTTGCCCGCGTCGCTGTGCAATTTGCGATAGGCGTAGGGGAAATACCAGGCCACGGCGCAGGTGTGTTCCTTTTGCAGGTCGTCGACCATGTCCTGCAATTCTTCGGGGCTGGCGCTGTGCTGAGGTTTTTGCGGAGCGACGAAGAGGCAGCCGAGCTTGAGATCGCTGGCGTAGCTGATGCGCTTGGCATCAACGGTGATGTCGAGCAGTGCCTGGGTCAGGTTGAGGTTGTTGACCCGTGGCCAGCGTTGCGTGGCCTGAATGAACGCGCGGTCTTCGGCGCCGGCAATCAGCAGGTCGGCGCGAGCATTGCGTTCGCCTTCTTCGTTCTGTTTGCGCGTGGCCGTGTCGTTCAGCGTGACCATTTCAGCCATCCACGCCGCTGCCGCGAGCAGGCCGAGATTGGCTTTCTCGTCGTGCCAATATGGCGTGTCGTTGTCGCCGCGTACGGTGTTGTAGCGATCGATACAGTCAAACCAGCGTTCCAGCACCGGGCGCAGGAATTCCAGGCGCGGGTTGCTGATGATCATGCCTTGCATCGTCGTCATCCTTATTGTTGTAGTGGGCTTTTCGGGAAAAGCATGGCTCTTTGATATCACTTGTCGCAGTCTGGCACAAGATTGCCGCTGCACAATGGATCAACGGCAGTTATTCGCGCGCGAAGCGCCTCTTCAATTGACGCTCCACCCCCAACCCTCTAACCTTCGCCGCTTGTTTCAGGTGCTCTGTGGCCCCGCGTCGACAGAGTGAAACAGGGAAGCCGGTGAGGGTGGTCTTCGAGCGAAGCCACGACGATCCCGGCGCTGCCCCCGCAACGGTAAATGAGTGAAAACTGCGCCTTGAGCCACTGCCTCGAAAGAAGCGGGAAGGCGCGCAGTCCGGCGAAACGCCGCTCATGAGCCCGGAGACCGGCCTGATCCATCTCAGCGGCATCACGGTGGGCGATGCCAGGCTTTTTGCCGTCTATTCTTGTGCCTGCCCGCCGTTATCCAGCCTCAACGGAGAGCTCCCCCCATGACTGATTCCCCCGAGCGTGACGAACGCCATCTGGCGCGCATGCAGCGCAAGAAGGCCGTGATCGACGAACGCATTGCCAACTCGCCCGACGAATGTGGCCTGGTGCTGGTGCTGACCGGCAACGGCAAAGGCAAAAGCAGCTCGGCATTCGGCATGCTCGCCCGCGCCATGGGCCACGGCATGCAATGCGGCGTGGTGCAGTTCATCAAGGGCCGCAACAGCACCGGCGAAGAATTGTTTTTCCGCCGCTTCCCCGAGCAGGTGCGTTTCCACGTCATGGGTGAAGGCTTTACCTGGGAAACCCAGGATCGCCAGCGCGATATCGCCGCTGCGACCGCCGCTTGGGAAGTCTCGCGCGAATTGTTGCGCGACCCTTCGATCGGTCTGGTGGTGCTCGATGAATTGAACATCGCCCTCAAACACGGCTACCTCGATCTCGATCAGGTGCTCAGCGATTTGCAGGCGCGCCCGCCGATGCAACACGTGGTGGTCACCGGTCGCGGCGCCAAGCCGGAAATGATCGAGATGGGCGACACGGTCACCGAAATGGGCATGCTCAAGCACGCCTTCCAGGCCGGGATCAAAGCGCAGAAAGGCGTCGAACTTTGAAGCCACCACGTCACTGCCCGGCGGTGTTGATCGCCGCGCCGGCCTCCGGTCAGGGCAAGACCACCGTCACCGCTGCACTCGCCCGTTTGCATCGCAATCAGGGGCGTAAGGTGCGCGTATTCAAATGCGGTCCGGATTTTCTCGACCCGATGATCCTCGAGCGCGCCAGCGGTGCGCCGGTGTATCAACTGGACATGTGGATGGTCGGCGAGCAGGAAAGTCGCCGCCTGTTGTGGGAAGCCGCCGCCGAGGCCGACCTGATTCTGATCGAGGGCGTAATGGGCCTGTTCGACGGCACGCCGTCCAGCGCTGATCTGGCGCGCCACTTCGGTGTGCCGGTGCTCGGCGTGATCGATGGCACCGCCATGGCGCAGACCTTTGGCGCCTTGGCGCTGGGCCTGGCGAAGTATCAGCCGGACTTGCCATTCGCTGGCGTGCTGGCCAACCGCGTCGGCACCTTGCGCCATGCGCAATTGCTCGAAGGCAGCCTCACCGAAGGTCTGCGCTGGTACGGCGCGCTGTCCCGCGAGACCGGCATCGAATTGCCGAGCCGCCACCTCGGTCTGGTTCAGGCCAGCGAATTGAATGATCTGGATCTGCGTCTCGACGCGGCCGCCGATGCGCTGGCCAGCAGTTGCCAAGTCGCGCTGCCCCCCGCCGTTGAATTCGCCGCGCCTGACGTCATCGCCGCCGAGCCCTTATTGAAAGGTGTGCGCATCGCCGTCGCCCGTGATGAAGCCTTTGCCTTCACCTATGGCGCCAGTCTCGATCTGCTGCGGGCGATGGGCGCCGAACTGCAGTTTTTCTCGCCGATCCGCGACACGCAATTGCCCGAGGCGGACAGCCTGTATCTGCCGGGCGGTTATCCGGAACTGCACCACGTCGCGCTGGCGCAAAACGCGTCAATGCTGGCGGCAATCCGCGCGCACCACGCGGCGGGCAAGCCGTTGCTCGCCGAGTGTGGCGGCATGCTTTACCTGCTGGATTCGCTGACCGACGTGCAAGGCACCCGTGCTGAGCTGGTCGGTTTGCTCAAGGGCGAGGCGGTGATGCAGAAGCGTCTGGCGGCGCTGGCGTTGCAGGCGGTTGAGCTGCCGGAAGGGGAGTTGCGTGGGCATACCTATCATCATTCGCTGACCACCACCGAGCTGACGCCGATTGCCCGTGGGCTGAGTCCCAATGGCGGGCGCGGCGCTGAGGCGGTTTATCGAGAAGGGCGGATGACGGCGTCGTACGTGCACTTTTATTTCCCGTCGAATCCGACTGCGATTGCGGCATTGTTTGCGCCAGATCGTCAGGTCGCCTTCGCGAGCAGGCTTGCTCCCACAATGGATGACCTGAACCCTGTGGGAGCGAGCCTGCTCGCGAAAGGGCCATGACCGATAACACATTTTCCGAAGCCGAACGCGCAGCGGTCTACAAGGCCATCGCCGAACGCCGCGACATGCGCCACTTCACCGGTGGCAGCGTCGAGCCGCAGCTGCTGCGCCGTCTGCTCGAGGCTGCTCATCAAGCGCCGAGCGTCGGCCTGATGCAGCCGTGGCGCTTCATCCGCATCAGCGATCGCGCTCTGCGCGGGCAGATCCGCGATCTGGTGGAAGAAGAGCGCATCCGCACCGCCGAGGCCCTCGGCGAGCGCAGCGATGAGTTCATGCAGCTCAAGGTCGAAGGCATCAACGATTGCGCAGAAGTGCTGGTCGCGGCGCTGATGGATGATCGCGAAAAGCACATCTTCGGTCGGCGCACGTTGCCGGAAATGGACATGGCCTCGTTGTCCTGCGCGATCCAGAACCTGTGGCTGGCCTCCCGTGCCGAGGGCCTGGGCATGGGCTGGGTCTCGCTGTTCGAACCGCAAGCCTTGGCGGATTTGCTCAAGTTGCCGGCCGGTGCCAAGCCGCTGGCGGTGTTGTGTCTCGGCCCGGTCAAGGAATTCTACCCGGCGCCGATGCTGGTACTTGAAGGCTGGGCGCAGGCGCGACCGCTGAACGAGTTGCTGTACGAAAATTATTGGGGAGTGAGTCAATGAGTGTGGCGTTGCTGAGTGTCGCCGCGGTAGCGCTGGATGCGCTGCTCGGTGAACCGAAACGCTGGCATCCGCTGGTGGCGTTCGGCAAATTTGCCGGGCGCATCGAGCAACGCTTCAACGCCGGCGGCCGTGGCTGGCGCAGCCATGGCGTGACCGCGTGGGTTATCGCGGTACTGCCGCTGACCTTGCTCGCCACGGCATTTTCCTGGGCGCCCTATGTCGGCTGGATTGTCGAGATTCTCGCGCTGTATTGCGCCCTCGGCATGCGCAGCCTCGGCGAGCATGTCGCGCCGGTCGCGGCTGCGTTACGCGCCGATGATCTGGACGAGGCACGCAAGCGCGTCGGCTATTTGGTCAGCCGCCAGACGAATGAACTGGACAGCAACGCCGTGGCCCGCGCCGCCACCGAGTCGGTGCTGGAGAACGGCAGCGATGCAGTGTTCGCTGCGCTGTTCTGGTTTGTCGTCGCCGGCGCGCCGGGCGTGGTCCTGTATCGCCTGAGCAATACCCTCGATGCGATGTGGGGTTATCGCAACGAACGCTTCGAGCGTTTCGGTTGGGCGGCGGCGAAAATCGACGACGTGTTGAACTACATTCCTGCGCGTCTGGTGGCATTGACCTACGCGCTACTGGGCAAAACCCGCCTCGCGCTCAAGTGCTGGCGCACCCAGGCGCCAAAGTGGGACAGCCCCAACGCCGGCCCGGTGATGGCGGCCGGTGCCGGTGCGCTGGGCGTCGAGTTGGGTGGCCCGGCGATCTACCACGGCGAACTGCATGAGCGCCCGCAACTGGGCGAAGGTGCGCCGGCCGATGCCGATTCCATCGACCGTGGCTGGCAATTGGTCCAGCGCGGCGTATGGTTGTGGCTGCTGATGCTTTGCCTGGGGGCGGAATTTTATGCTTGAGCACGGTGGCCGGTTGCGCAAGGCTGCACTCGATTACGGGATTGCCGAGGCCGACTGGCTCGACCTGTCCAGCGGCCTCGCGCCATGGCCGTTCCCGATCCCGGAGATCCCGCTGCGCGCCTGGGCGCGCTTGCCGGAAACCGATGACGGACTGGAACAGGCCGCCTGCGATTACTACGGCGCCGCGCAGGTGCTGCCGGTGGCCGGCTCGCAAATGGCCATCCAGTTGCTGCCGCGTCTGCGCCGGGCCGGCAAGGTCGGCGTGTTGTCGCCGTGCTATGCCGAGCATGCCGAAGCGTGGCGGCGCAGCGGTTACATCGTCCGTGAAGTGCTCGAGCAGGAAGTCGAGTTCTTTCTCGACAGTCTCGATGTGCTGGTGGTGGTCAATCCGAACAATCCGACTGGACTCAGCCTGACCCCGGCACGCCTGCTCGACTGGCATGCGCGGCTGGCGCAACGCGGCGGCTGGCTGGTAGTCGACGAAGCGTTCATGGACAACACGCCGCAACTGAGCCTGGCGCCCTATGCGCATCAGGTCGGGCTGGTGGTGTTGCGTTCGTTCGGCAAGTTTTTCGGTCTGGCCGGGGTGCGCCTCGGCTTTGTGCTTGCTGAGCGCAAGTTGCTCAAACTGCTCGCCGAACAGGTCGGGCCGTGGGCGGTGAGCGGGCCGACGCGGGTGCTCGGTACGGCGTGCCTGCAAGACACCGAGGGCCATACCCGTCAGCGGATCCGCAGCGATGAAGCGAGCGAACGGTTGGCGGCGCTGCTGACCCGTTGCGGTTTTGCACCGCAGGGTGGCTGCGCACTGTTTCAGTGGCTGATCACCGAGCACGCCGAAGCGCTGCACGAATTCCTCGCTCGGCGCGGCATCCTCCTGCGCCTGTTCAGCCACAACAGCAGCGTGCGTTTCGGCCTGCCAGCGGATGCCGCGCAAGAGCTGCGTCTCGAACAGGCTTTGCAAGCTTTCACCAAGGACAATCCATGACCACTCTGATGGTGCAAGGCACTACGTCCGATGCTGGCAAAAGCACTCTGGTGACGGCGTTGTGCCGCTGGGCCACCCGCCAGGGCGTGGCGGTGGTGCCGTTCAAACCGCAGAACATGGCGCTCAACAGCGCAGTCACCGCTGACGGCGGTGAGATCGGCCGCGCGCAGGCAGTGCAGGCGCAAGCGGCCTTTCTCGAACCCCACACCGACATGAACCCGGTGCTGCTCAAGCCCAACAGCGACACCGGCGCGCAAGTGATCATTCATGGCCGCGCGGTGACGACGATGAACGCCGTCGCCTATCACGATTACAAGGCTATCGCGATGCAAGCGGTGCTCGCCTCGCACGAGCGACTCAGCGCTGCGTATCCGCTGGTAATGGTCGAAGGCGCCGGTTCGCCGGCGGAGATCAATCTGCGCGCCGGCGACATTGCCAACATGGGCTTTGCCGAAGCGGTGGATTGCCCGGTTTTGCTGATCGCCGACATCAATCGCGGCGGCGTGTTTGCGCATTTGGTCGGTACCCTGGAATTGCTTTCACCGAGCGAACAGGCGCGAGTCAAAGGCTTCATCATCAACCGCTTTCGCGGCGATATCGCCTTGTTGCAACCGGGCCTCGACTGGCTGGAGCAGCGCACTGGCAAACCGGTGGTCGGCGTCTTGCCCTACGTGATGGACCTGCACCTTGAGGCCGAGGACGGCATCGACCAACGCCAGACCGACAAGGCCGAGCAGGTGTTGAAAGTGGTGGTGCCGGTGCTGCCGCGCATCAGCAATCACACCGACTTCGACCCGCTGCGTCTGCATCCGCAGGTGGATCTGCAGTTCGTCGGCCCGGGCCAGGCGATTCCCGCCGCCGACCTGATCATCCTGCCGGGCTCGAAAAGCGTGCGCAGTGATCTGGCTTATCTGCGCGCCAACGGTTGGGATGCGGCGATCAATCGGCATCTGCGCTACGGCGGCAAGGTGCTGGGGATTTGCGGCGGTCTGCAGATGCTCGGTGAGCAGGTGCACGATCCGCTTGGGCTGGAAGGCGCTGCCGGCTCCAGCGCCGGTCTGGGGCTGCTGGCGTTCGAAACCCAGCTCGAAGCCGACAAGCAACTGCGCAACGTGCGCGGGCGGCTGGCGTTGGAAAACGCCGCAGTCAGCGGTTATGAAATCCATGCTGGCGTGACCAGCGGACCGGCACTGGAAAACCCGGCGGTGCATCTGGACGACGGTCGATGCGATGGTGCGCAGAGTGCCGATGCCCAGGTGTTCGGCACCTATCTGCACGGCTTGTTCGAATCCCCCGAGGCGAGTGCGGCGTTGCTGCGCTGGGCCGGGTTGAGTGATGTGCAGGAAGTCGATTACCACGGCTTGCGCGAACGCGATATCGAACGGCTGGCGGATCTGGTGGAGAAGCATCTGGATACCGATTTGTTGCGTCAGCTCTGTGGAGTTTGAGTTGTCCGGGCTGGCCTCTTCGCGAGCAGGCTCGCTCCCACAGGGAAATGCGATCAACGGTAGG
>NZ_WBRZ01000068.1:0-21750 GCF_008923895.1 Pseudomonas sp. GXM4 | reverse complement strand
CATTGGCATGCAATCTCTGTGGGAGCGAGCTTGCTCGCGAAGGCGTCAGAAGTCACACCGCAGGATTTCCCATGAACTCGCAAAGCATCATCGTCCCGAAAATCTCCACCCTGCCGGTGCACGAGCCCCGGGCGCGGGCGATCGTGCGCTGGCTGGTGCGCAAGAACATCATCGAAGAACAGCTGACCACCTGCGGCCGCACCGGCAACCGCATGGCCCACGCCATCGCTGATGGTGCTCGCGCCGTGGTGCTGTACCCCGAAGCGCTGCCGTTCGGCGAGCCGATCAATGGCCTGGAGATCGTCACCAAACGCTGCATCTACACACCGGCCAAGGGCTTTCTCGAGGAGGCTGGTTGCGCCGAGTGCCGCCGCGAAGTGGGCGAGGCGCTGTTCGAAAGTCTTGAAGACTGGTTTCCAGGGCGCACCGACAATTTCACCTGCCCGGAGTGCGGGCACGAGGACGACATCAACGGCTTCCTGTTTTTGCAGGAATGCGCGTTTTCCAACCTCGGCTTCATTTTCAATAATTGGCTGGAGGCCGGGTTCAAGCAGAGCTTTATCGACGAGTTCGCCGATTGGCTCGATCAACCTGTCTCTTGGGTCAAGGTGGAGCTGTAGGGCCGGGCTTTTCCATCTATCAATTAGGCTGAGTTTTACATTGAACAGCAGGGGGTGTCTGACTATAATGGCGCGCTTCCATTTTCCCGCTCGGGAGCCCCCGCGATGCTGCGTATCAGCCAAGAAGCTCTGACATTCGACGACATTCTCCTAGTGCCCGGTTATTCCGAGGTGCTTCCCAACGAAGTCAGTCTCAAGACCCGTCTTACCCGTGGCATCGAACTGAATATTCCTCTGGTTTCTGCCGCCATGGACACCGTTACTGAAGCCCGTCTGGCAATCGCCATGGCTCAGGAAGGTGGCATCGGCATTATCCACAAGAACATGACCATCGAGCAGCAAGCTGCCGAAGTGCGCAAGGTCAAGAAGTTCGAAGCCGGTGTGGTCAAGGATCCCATCACCATCGAGGCCGATGCCACGGTGCGTGATCTGTTCGAACTGACCCGTCTGCACAACATTTCCGGCGTTCCGGTCCTGCACGATGGCGACCTGGTCGGCATCGTCACCTCCCGCGACGTACGTTTCGAAAACCGTCTGGAAGCCACTGTCCGCGAAGTGATGACGCCTAAAGAGCGTCTGGTCACGGTCAAGGAAGGCGCCGACAAGAACGACGTGCGTGAACTGCTGCACAAGCACCGCATCGAGCGCGTGCTGATCGTCGACGACAAATTCGCCCTCAAAGGCATGATGACCGTCAACGACATCGAAAAAGCCAAAGCCTACCCGCTGGCCAGCAAGGACGACCAAGGTCGTCTGCGCGTCGGCGCTGCGGTCGGCACCGGTAAAGACACCGGTGATCGCGTGACAGCACTGGTCAACGCCGGCGTGGACGTGGTGGTGGTCGACACCGCACACGGTCACTCCAAAGGCGTGATCGACCGCGTACGCTGGGTCAAAGAGAACTTCCCTGAAGTGCAGGTGATCGGCGGCAACATCGCCACCGGCGCTGCCGCCAAGGCCCTGGCCGAAGCGGGCGCCGACGCAGTCAAGGTCGGTATCGGCCCTGGCTCGATCTGCACCACCCGTATCGTCGCCGGTGTCGGCGTGCCGCAAATCAGCGCCATCGCCAACGTCGCCGCCGCCCTTGAAGGCACTGGCGTGCCGTTGATCGCCGACGGTGGTATCCGTTTCTCCGGTGACCTGTCCAAGGCCATCGTGGCCGGTGCGTCCTGCGTGATGATGGGCTCGATGTTCGCCGGTACCGAAGAGGCCCCGGGCGAGATCGAACTGTTCCAGGGTCGTTCGTACAAGGCTTATCGCGGCATGGGTTCGCTGGGCGCCATGTCCCAGGCTCAAGGCTCGTCCGACCGTTACTTCCAGGATTCCTCGGCAGGCGCCGAGAAACTGGTTCCGGAAGGTATCGAAGGCCGTGTGCCGTACAAAGGCACCCTGAGCGCGATCATTCACCAGTTGATGGGCGGCCTGCGTTCCTCGATGGGTTACACCGGCAGCGCCAACATCGAAGAAATGCGCACCAAGCCCGAGTTCGTGCGGATCACCGGTGCCGGCATGGCCGAGTCCCACGTTCACGACGTGCAGATCACCAAGGAAGCGCCGAACTACCGCGTAGGTTGAGGCTTCCAGCAAAACGTTAAATCACCGGGGCTGTTCATTCAGCCCCGAGTTGTTTCTGATTCACTACATGAGAATGAGTCATGGCCCTCGACATTCACGCTCACCGCATCCTGATCCTCGACTTCGGTTCGCAATACACCCAGCTGATTGCCCGCCGCGTGCGCGAGATCGGCGTGTACTGCGAACTGCATCCGTTCGACATGGACGAAGATGCGATCCGCGAATTCGCCCCTAAAGGCGTCATCCTCGCCGGCGGCCCCGAGTCCGTGCACGAAGCCAACAGCCCGCGCTGCCCGCAGGCAGTGTTCGACCTGGGCGTTCCGGTATTCGGCATCTGCTACGGCATGCAGACCATGGCCGAGCAACTGGGCGGCAAGGTGGAAGGTTCCGAACTGCGTGAGTTCGGTTACGCCCGCGTTGACGTGGTCGGCAAGAGCCGCCTGCTCGACGGCATCGAAGACCACATTGACGCCGACGGCCTGTTCGGCCTCGACGTGTGGATGAGCCACGGTGACAAAGTCACGAAGATGCCGGAAGACTTCCACATCCTCGCCAGCACCCCAAGCTGCCCGATCGCCGGTATGTTCAACGACGACCGCGCTTACTACGGCGTGCAGTTCCACCCGGAAGTGACCCACACCAAACAGGGCGGTCGCATCCTGTCGCGCTTCGTCCTCGACATCTGCGGCTGTGAAGCCCTGTGGACGCCGTCGAAGATCGCTGAAGACGCCATCGCCAACATCCGCGCCCAGGTCGGCACCGACAACGTGCTGCTGGGCCTGTCCGGCGGCGTTGACTCCTCGGTGGTTGCCGCGCTGCTGCACAAGGCCATCGGCGATCAGCTGACCTGCGTCTTCGTCGACAACGGCCTGCTGCGTCTGCACGAAGGCGAGCAAGTGATGGCCATGTTCGCCGAGAACATGGGCGTCAAGGTGATCCGCGCCAATGCTGAGGAGCAGTTCCTCAACAACCTGGCCGGCGAAGCCGACCCGGAGAAGAAGCGCAAGATCATCGGCCGCACTTTCATCGACGTGTTCGATGCCGAATCGTGCAAGCTGGACAACATCAAGTACCTGGCTCAGGGCACCATCTACCCGGACGTGATCGAGTCGGCTGGCGCGAAAAGCGGCAAGGCCCACGTGATCAAGTCGCACCACAACGTGGGCGGCCTGCCGGAAGAAATGAACCTGAAACTGGTCGAGCCCCTGCGCGAACTGTTCAAGGACGAAGTCCGTCGTCTGGGGCTGGAACTCGGCCTGCCGTACGACATGGTCTACCGTCACCCGTTCCCAGGCCCGGGCCTGGGCGTGCGCATCCTCGGTGAAGTGAAGAAGGAATACGCCGACCTGTTGCGTCGCGCCGACCACATCTTCATCGAAGAACTGCGCAAGGCCGACTGGTACCACAAGGTCAGCCAGGCGTTCGTAGTATTCCAGCCAGTCAAATCGGTCGGCGTGGTCGGTGACGGCCGCCGTTACGCCTGGGTCGTGGCCCTGCGCGCCGTGGAAACCATCGACTTCATGACTGCACGTTGGGCACATCTGCCTTACGAACTGCTGGAAACCGTTTCCGGCCGCATCATCAACGAAATCGAAGGCATCTCGCGCGTTACTTACGACGTGTCGAGCAAGCCGCCGGCGACGATTGAGTGGGAGTGATCCCGCGCCTGAGGGCCTGTACTGACTGACAAAAAGCCCGCTGAGTTGCGGGCTTTTTGTATTGGCAGTTGGATGGATCGACACACAGGCGCTGGCGTAGCGACGGTGCCGTTAGCAATCGGTGCACGACGTAGGAGATGCCTCGATGTACCTGTCTTTCGACTGTGCTACTTTACGAGCAGAAACTGATCAAGTCGTTTGGGGTAAAAATCGATGAACCACAAGCTGAGCACCTATGGCGTATGCATAGTAGATAGGCCCAAAATCAAAGCCACCAAGAAGCTGGACTTGGGAGGCGATCAGGGTAAGCAGATTGTTTACTCAGAAACGAAACTGGTTCTCAGAACTCACCAGAAGACCTTCAAGAAGCTGGCTGACATGTAATGGAACTGATCCACTTTCCATTTGAGCGAGTCATTGAAATAAACACACAGATCTTGACTACTGAGCCCGGCATGAAGGGGCGTGTGAATATTCCCATCTTGCAAGGCGCGCTCGCCAGAATCGACAATGCGATAGCCTATAACGGGCTCGACGATGTATTTGAAATTGCTGCCAAATACACTGCCAGCATCGCGCAAGGCCACGCGTTGCCTGATGCCAACAAGCGCACCGGGCTGGCAGTCGGCTTGGAATATCTCTCGCTCAATGATTATGAAATCACCTTGGACAACGATCTGCTGGCGGATGCCGTCAGAGATTTGGTTACCGGTGAGATCAACGAACATGACTTCGCTGACATTCTTTACTCCTGCTTCAAGGCTTCTCAAAACCAGGGATCGTACTAGTGACGCCTGTTGTGCTCGCTCACTTGATTTGCCTTGGTTCTGGTTGGGCAATGGTGCTTAAGATTCTTCGTCTCTATTGTTAATTAAGTGAAAGTAATCCCGCGGTAAGTTCGATTAACTAAAACCCTTGGTGTGATGCCGAGGGTTTTTTCATTTCGCAGCCTTGGAAACAGGTCAGTCGGCAGGCGGCTTTGCTGCGGCAGGCCAATTTTATCAGGCGCTGGGTCAGTGCAGCGATGTCACGAAACATGAGGCCATGATGCGCGGCATCGCTTGAGCCCAGATATAGCATTGGCCGTTCGGTCCAAGATTCACCCTTTTGAACAATTGTACTGGCGCTGTTGCGACGCACCAGCGTGTATGCGAACCACATATTTTGGACGGGCTCGCTTGCCAGCGGACATTACCGCCGCGCCACATCCGAAAAATAGAACTTGTCCAGCGTATGCCGCGATTCGGTGTACTCGAACTGGCGGCCGTCCTGCAGGAAGGTCTGGTTGCTGACCACGATGACATGGCTCTGGCCGTCGAGATCCAGGTGTTGTTGGTCGTCCTTGCTGGACGGCACGGCTTCGATGGTGCGCTGGGCGTAGGCGATCTGCAGTTGCAGGGTCTGTTCGATGTGGGCGTAGATCGAATGTTCGGCGATGTCTGCTGACAGGTCGGGGATCACGTCGCTGACGAAGTGGTTGATGTCGAGGATGACGCGTTTGCCGTCGATGCGCCGTACCCGCTTGATCCGGGTGATCGGGCTGCCGGGTTCGGCATTGATGTGTTCGAGCAGCGCACCTTCCAGCGGCACCTGACACATTTCGACCACTTCGGTGCTGACGTCGTTGCCCAGTCGCGGGTGGGTCTCCTGGAAGCTGACGATGCCGCCGAGCTGGAATTCGATCGGGTTGGTCGACAGCACGAACGCGCCTTTGCCGTGAATCTTCTGAGCGAAACCGCGCTCCTGCAACTGGTCGATGGCCTTGCGCACCGTGCCACGGCTGGCCTGATAGGTGTCCATCAGTTCGGTTTCGGAAGGCAGCCGGGCGCCGCGCTCCAGGCGCTGGGTGGTGATGCTGGCAAGCAAATCGCTGTAGATCTGGTTGTATTTGCTCATGGCTGGACTCTGTGCCGACGGTGCTCAAAACCCCGAACCTTAAGGGCAGGGTAGGGGTTTGTCCATGCGGACGAAGGAAAACATCTTAGGTCAGAGTAGGAAGAATCCGCGTTTTTCTGACGTTCATCCACGGATGCAAACTCGTACAGACGAGTTGTTGCATTAACTCGTACAGACGAGTATTTTTCGTTTCGGCGTGCTGCCCATAACAACAATCCACGACGGAAGAACAAGCATGAGCCATGACTATCCGAACATCGCCAAGGAGCTGCTGGAAAGCCTTGGTGGCCGTGACAACATCGAGCAGGCGGCGCATTGCGTCACGCGTTTGCGCCTGGCGCTGAAGAACCCCGCGCTGGTGAATGTGGCCGCGCTCAATGGCGTCGATCTGGTCAAGGGTTCGTTCTTCACCGGCGGGTTGTATCAAGTGGTCATCGGCCCGGGTGATGTTGAAAAGGTTTATGCCGAACTGCGCCAGCAGACAGGCCTTGCGGCGTCGACCATCGCCGACGTTAAACAGAAAAGCGCCGAGAAGATAAACGCCATGCAGCGCCTGGTGCGGGTGTTTTCCGATGTGTTCATGCCGATCCTGCCGGCGCTGATCATTGCCGGCCTGTTGATGGGCATCAACAACCTGCTCGGCGCCAAGGGCATGTTCATCGAGGGCCAGACCCTGCTCGATGCCTATCCCAACCTCGACGGGTTGTGGAGCCTGATCAATCTGATGGCCAACACCTCGTTCGTGTTCCTTCCGGCGCTGGTCGGCTGGTCGGCAGCCAAGCGTTTCGGCGGCAGCGAAATCCTCGGCATCGTCCTCGGTCTGATGCTGGTGCACCCGGACCTGCTCAACGCCTGGAATTACGGCAAGGCCGTGGCCGGGCTGGACGGGCAGCAACTGCCGTACTTCGACATCCTCGGCCTGTTCCAGGTGGAAAAGGTCGGCTACCAAGGGCAGATCCTGCCGATCCTGCTGGCGGCGTACGTGATGAGCGTCATCGAGAAATGGCTGCGCGCACGCGTGCCCAACGCGGTGCAGTTGCTGGTGGTGCCGATCACTACCATCGTTGTCACTGGCGTGCTGGCGTTGGCGATCATCGGCCCGGTGACCCGGCATATCGGCATCTACATCACCGAAGGGCTGGTGATGCTGTTCGATCTGGCGCCGTTGGTGGGCGGTCTGATTTTCGGCCTGCTATATGCGCCCCTGGTGATCACCGGCATGCACCACATGTTCCTCGCCGTGGACCTGCAACTGATCTCCAGCCAGGGCGGCACCTTCATCTGGCCTATGATCGTCATGTCCAATCTGGCGCAGGGCAGCGCGGCCCTGGCGGTGTTCTGGATGACGCGCAATGCGCGAGACAAGAGCATGGCCTCGACCTCGGCGATTTCTGCGTATTTCGGCATCACCGAGCCGGCGATGTTCGGCGTCAACCTGCGCTACAAATTCCCGTTTTACGCCGCGCTGGCCGGTTCGGCGCTGGGCTGCATGTTCCTCTCGCTGAACAAGATCCAGGCCTCGGCCATCGGCGTCGGTGGCTTGCCCGGTTTCATCTCGATCGTTCCGCAATTCATCCCGATGTTCGTCATCGGGATGCTGATCGCCATGCTCGTGCCGTTTGCCCTGACCTGCGTGCTGAGCATGAAGATCGTCCGTCCGGGTTACCGGGTTGCCTGAAACTCAACTGTAGGAGCTGCCGGAGGCTGCGATCTTTTGATCTTGCCTTTCAAAATCAAAAGATCGCCGCCTTCGGCAGCTCCTACACGGCTCCAAAATTCAAGAGGAAATCCGCCATGCAAGACTGGCAACGTTCGGTGATCTACCAGATCTACCCGAAGAGCTTTCACAGCCATGCGGGCAACGCCACTGGCGATCTGCTCGGCATCGTCGCCAAGCTCGATTATCTGCAATGGCTGGGAGTCGATTACCTGTGGATCACGCCGTTCCTGCGCTCGCCGCAGCGCGATAACGGCTACGACATCAGCGACTACTACGCGGTCGATCCGAGCTACGGCAGCATGGCCGACTGTGAACTGCTGATCGCCGAAGCGGGCAAACGCGGGATCAAGTTGATGCTCGACATCGTGGTCAACCACACCTCGATCGAGCACGTCTGGTTCCAGCAGGCCCGCAGCAGCCTCGACAACCCTTATCGCGACTTCTATATCTGGCGCGACCAGCCGAACAACTGGGAATCCAAGTTCGGCGGTTCGGCCTGGGAATACGAAGCGCAGACCGGCCAGTACTATCTGCACCTGTTCGACCACACCCAGGCCGACCTCAATTGGGACAACCCCAAGGTCCGCGACGAAGTGTTCAAGATGATGCGTTTCTGGCGCGACAAGGGTGTCGGTGGCTTTCGTCTGGACGTGATCAATCTGATCTCGAAACCGGCGGACTTCCCCGAGGACGACAGCGACGGTCGGCGCTTCTACACCGACGGGCCTAACGTGCATGCGTACTTGCAGCAAATGCACCGCGAAGTCTTCGAAGGGCATGAGCTGATCAACGTCGGCGAGATGTCCTCGACCCGCCTCGAACACTGCATCCGCTACTCCAATCCGCAGTCGAAAGAATTGTCGATGACCTTCAACTTTCATCACTTGAAGGTCGATTACCCGAACCTGCAGAAGTGGGTCCGCGCCGATTTCGACTTCCTCCAGCTCAAGCAGATCCTGTCCGACTGGCAGACCGGCATGCAGGCGGGCGGTGGCTGGAATGCGCTGTTCTGGTGTAATCACGATCAGCCGCGCGTGGTCTCGCGCTTCGGCAACGACGGCGAATACCGCGAGCTGTCGGCGAAGATGCTCGGCACTGCGCTGCACTTTCTGCAGGGCACGCCCTTCGTTTATCAGGGCGAAGAATTGGGCATGACCAATCCGGGGTTCGAGAGCATCGAGCAATACCGTGACGTCGAGACCCTGAATATCTTTCGCCTCAAGCGTGAAGCCGGCACCAGCGACCTCGACAACATGGCGGCGATCATGCAGAAGTCCCGCGACAACGGGCGCACGCCGATGCACTGGCACGCCGGGCACAACGCCGGCTTCACGCGCAGCGAACCATGGATTGGTGTGTCGGCCAATGCCGCACAGATCAATGTCGCGCATCAACTGCACGACCCGGAATCGGTGCTGCATCACTATCGGCGCCTGATCGCTTTACGCCGCACTGAAGCGTTGATCTCCGATGGCATCTATCGCCAACTACTGCCGGAGCATCCACAGGTCTGGGCGTACCTGCGCGAGGGGAAGGGAGAGCGCTTGTTAGTGGTGAACAATTTCTATGGCACCGCCTGTGAGGTCGAGCTACCGGCGCTGATCGACGAAGCCCAGGAGCAGCGCTTGTTGATCAGCAACTACCCGGACTGCCCGCAACGCTCGCGTTTGCTGCAGTTGCGACCTTACGAATCCTTCGTGCTGCACCTGACCGACCCCTGATTTTTTAACTGAATAACAACCTTTGAAAAAACACGCAGAACGCTGCGCGGGGGATTTGTGCGCGCTGAATTCCTGCAACCACACAATAAAAACAACGGGTGGCATATATGAGAGCAACCATAAATTACAGTCTGGCAGTCGCGGGGATTTTTCTGGCAATGCCGACGTCCTCACAGACGCTGGAGTTCGGCGGCTATCTGCGCAGCGGTGTCGGTACTTCGGTCAACAGCGGCAGCCAGTCGTGTTTCCAGTTGCCCGGCGCGCAGACCAAATATCGCCTCGGTAACGAGTGCGAGCAGTACGGTGAGCTCGAGCTGCGCCAGGATCTGTATACCCTCGACGACGGCTCGGTGCTGAGCGTCGACGGCATGGCATCGCTGTACAACCGTTACGACCGCAGCCTGACGTTCAAGGAAGAAAACGGCTCGATTCGCCTGCCGCAGGCGTATGCGCAATGGTCGGCGATGCCCGCGCTCAACGGCGGCTCGCTGTGGGCCGGGCGGCGTTACTACAAACGTAACGACATCCATATTTCCGATTTCTATTACTGGAACCAGAGCGCCACCGGTGCAGGCATTGAAGACGTGTTGCTCGGTGGCCTGAAATACAGCTACGCCTTTTCGCGCAAGGACAACCTTTACCAAAAGGATTACATCAACCGCCACGACTTCAACGTCGGCGGTTTCAACAGTAACCCGGGCGGTGAACTGGAGTTCGGCCTCAGCTACATCGACAAGCCCGACAGTCGCGACGCCCACCGTGGCTGGGCGATTACCACTCAGCACGTGCAGCAGGACTTCCTCGGTGGCAAGAACAAACTGGCGCTGCAATACGGCGAAGGGCCGGGCACCGGATTGGGCTATACCGGTAACGTCAGGCTTGATGACCGCAACAAGAGCTATCGCATCGTCGAGTTCTTCGACTGGCAACTGACGCCACGTTTTGGCGGACAATTCCAGGCGGTGTATCAGAAGGATATTCGTCAGGGCGGCGCCGACCAGAACTGGCTGTCACTCGGCGTGCGCCCGGCCTATGCGCTGAGCGAGCAGTTCAAACTGGTGACCGAACTGGGTCACGATCAGGTCGAGGCGGCGGACGGCACGCGCAAGCTGAGCAAGTTCACCTTCGCGCCGACCTGGTCACCGAAAGGCCCGGAATTCTGGGCGCGGCCCGAGGTGCGTCTGTATTACACCTATGCCAGCTGGAACCAGGCAGCCAAGCGTGCCGCCAACCTGTTGGCCAAAGGTTCGGCGCTGTCCGACACCGGCGCGTTCGGCAACGCACGGCACGGGGCCAATGTCGGGCTGCAGGTTGAATACTGGTGGAAATAAGCAAAGCGGCTGCGACCGCTCATTCAATCAATACAAGCTCAGGTGATGTCATGGCCACACCCCAACAATTGCAGCTGCTGGCTCCTTTATCCGGCGTGCTGATGGCGCTGGACCAGGTGCCCGACCCGGTGTTTGCCGGGCGGATCATCGGCGACGGTTTGTGCATCGACCCGACTTCGTCAACGCTCTGCGCACCGTTGGCCGGTGTGGTCAGCGATGTGCAGACCAGCGGGCACGCGCTCACCATCACCAGTGACGCGGGTGTGCAGGTGTTGATGCATATCGGCCTGGACACGGTGAATCTCGCCGGCGAAGGATTCACCCGCCGCGTTGAAGCGGGGCAGCGGGTCGAAGCAGGGCAGGCGCTGATCGACTTCGATGCTGACTACATTGCCCTGCACGCGCGCAGTTTGTTGACCTTGATGCTGGTGGTCAGCGGCGAGCCGTTCGCTTCACTCGTTGGCTCAACCGGGTTGGTCGAAGTGGGCCAGCCAGTGCTGGACGTCGTGGTCGGGGCAGCCGTCGGCGAATATCCAGCGCCGGTGCCGGGCGACGCGGTGTTCTCGCAGCCGATCAACCTGCCCAATCCCAATGGCCTGCACGCGCGGCCGGCGGCAGTATTTGCCCAGGCGGCCAAAGCATTTTCAGCGACCATCCATCTGCACAAGCTGCAAGCCCAAGCCAACGGCAAGTCCTTGGTGGCAATCATGGCGTTGCAGACGGCCCATGGCGACAGTGTGCAGGTCAGCGCCGAAGGTGAAGATGCCGAGGCAGCGGTCGCGGCGCTGACACGCTTGCTGAACGAAGGCTGCGGCGAAGCGGTGACAGCGCCCGCACCGGTCGAAGCCAACGCAGCAGAAATGCCGAACATCCTGCGCGGTGTCTGCGCCTCGCCCGGTTCGGCGTTGGGACAAGTCATGCAGATCGTCGAAGCATCGCTCACGGTCAACGAGTTCGGCGCCGAGCCGCCAATCGAACTGGAGGCGTTGAGCCAGGCCCTGATCGAAGCCGACATGGCTCTGCAACATCTGCGTGACACCGCCAGCGGCCAGGCGCAGGCGGAGATCTTCAAGGCGCATCAGGAACTGCTGGCCGACCCGAGCCTGCTGGATCAGGCCAGGGCGCTGATTGACGCGGGCAAAAGCGCGGCGTTTGCCTGGAAGACCAGCACCGATGCAACGGCGGCGATGTTTCGCTCGCTGGGCAATGCCTTGCTGGCTGAGCGCGCGGCGGATCTGGATGATGTCGGCCAGCGCGTGCTGAAGCTGATCCTCGGTGTTCACGAGCAGACGCTGGAGTTGCCCGATGACACCATTCTGATCGCCGATCAACTGACTCCTTCACAAACTGCCGGGCTCGATACGCGCAAAGTGCTTGGGTTTGCCACCGTTGGCGGCGGCGCCACCAGCCATGTCGCGATCCTCGCGCGAGCCTGCGGTTTACCGGCGATCTGCGGCATGCCGGCGCAAATGCTCGGCCTCGGCAACGGCACGCGGGTGCTGCTCGATGCCGACAAAGGCGAATTGCAGTTGCACCCGGACGCCGAGTCCATTGATCAATTGCGCACGCGGCATGAGCGCCAGCGCCAGCGTCATCAGCAGGAACTGGCGCAGGCCAGCGAGGCGGCCTGCACCCGTGACGGTCAGCACATCGAAGTCACCGCCAACGTTGCCTCGCAGGAAGAAACCGCCCAGGCCATGGAGCTGGGCGCGAATGGCGTGGGGCTGCTGCGTTCGGAATTTCTCTACCTGGGCCGTCAGCAATCGCCGAGCCATGACGAACAGGTGGCCACTTACAGCGCCATCGCGCGCACCATCGGGCCGGCACACAATTTGGTGGTGCGCACCCTCGATGTCGGTGGCGACAAACCGCTGGCCTACGTGCCGATGGACAGCGAAACCAATCCCTTCCTTGGTTTGCGCGGCATTCGCCTGTGCCTTGAGCGACCGCAACTGTTGCGTGAGCAGTTCCGCGCAATCCTCGCCTGCTGTGAACTGACGCGTCTGCACATCATGTTGCCGATGGTCACGAATCTGGCCGAGCTGCGTCTGGCGCGGCAGATCCTCGAAGAGGAGGCGCGAGTAGTCGGCATTAGGCACATGCCAAAGCTGGGAATCATGATCGAAGTGCCAGCCGCCGCGCTGATGGCCGATGTGCTGGCCCCGCACGTGGATTTTTTCTCCATCGGTACCAACGACCTCACCCAATACACCCTGGCCATGGATCGCGATCATCCGCGTCTGGCCAGTCAGGCGGACAGCTTTCACCCTTCGGTGCTGCGCCTGATCGCGATGACGGTTAAGGCTGCGCATGCCCACGGCAAATGGGTCGGCGTCTGCGGCGCCATGGCGTCTGAACGCCTTGCGGTGCCGTTGCTGCTGGGGCTCGGTGTGGATGAATTGTCGGTAAGCGTGCCGTTGATTCCGGCGATCAAGTCGGCGGTCCGCGAAGTGGATCTGGCCGACTGTCGAATCATCGCCGAACAGGTTTCGAACCTGGAAAGTGCCGCCGACGTGCGCGAAGCCTTGCAGCGGTTTCATGAGGCGAAAGTCGATGCCTCGCCGGTAATGGAGAATTGAACATGTTCGACAAATTGCAGCAGGCATTCTGGAAAGCACTGACGCCGGATCTGGTCTCGGATGAGGTGAAAGCCGTCGCCGAACCGATTGCCGGCCTGAGCGCCGAGATTGTTGCGGCGCTGGGCGGTGTGGATAACCTCAAGTCGCAGCAACCGGTGGCGCTGACCCGGGTACGTGTGGCGCTGCACGACGAGGCCCGTGTCGACCGTCAGGCCCTGAGTGTGGCCGGTGTGGCGGGCGTCATGCCGCTTGAGGGCGGCGTGCTGCACCTGATTACCGGGCTGCGCGCATAAGGCCGACAAGACGTGCGGCCGCAGGTCGCCCTTACTGTTTCTCAACTGCGGGTGTATCGTATTCGCCTTTTGCGGATCCCTCGGGGTCTGTCGCTGATACGTGAGGTAGTTGAGTTCATGTCCTTTACCCGTCGCCAAATCCTCGGTGGCCTGGCCGGTCTTGTTGTCGTTGGCGTGGGCGCGGGAGGCGCGTCGCGTTACTGGCTGGGCAAGATGGCCGACGCCGAGGCCGGCCACGACTATGAACTGATCGCCGCGCCGCTGGATGTCGAGCTGGTGCCGGGGCACAAGACCGAGGCCTGGGCATTCGGCCCGTCGGCGCCGGGCACCGAGTTGCGTGTACGCCAGGGTGAATGGCTGCGGGTGCGTTTCATCAACCATCTGCCGGTGGCGACCACCATCCACTGGCACGGCATCCGCCTGCCGCTGGAAATGGACGGCGTGCCTTATGTGTCGCAACTGCCGGTATTGCCGGGCGAATACTTCGACTACAAATTCCGCGTGCCGGACGCCGGCAGCTATTGGTATCACCCGCATGTCAGCAGCAGCGAGGAACTGGGGCGCGGGCTGGTCGGGCCGCTGATCATCGAAGAACGCGAGCCGACCGGGTTCAAGTACGAGAAAACCCTGAGCCTGAAGAACTGGCACATCGACGAGCAAGGCCAGTTCGTCGAATTCAGCATCCCCCGCGAAGCGGCCCGTGGCGGTACCGCCGGGCGCTTGTCGACGATCAATGGTGTGCCGTTGCCGGTGATTGATCTGCCGGCCGGGCAGATCACCCGGGTGCGTTTGCTCAATCTCGATAATACCCTGACCTATCGCATCAACATCCCCGGTGTCGAAGCGAAGATCTACGCGCTGGATGGCAACCCGGTCGAGCCCCGCCCGTTGGGCAAGGAATACTGGCTCGGCCCCGGCATGCGCATTTGCCTGGCGATCAAGGCCCCGGCGGCGGGTGAAGAGTTGTCGCTGCGCAACGGCCCGGTGCGTCTGGGCACGCTACGTTCAGTCGCCAACACCGACGCGCCGACGGACTGGCCGAAAGCCCTGCCGGCCAACCCGGTGGCCGAGCCGGATCTGGCCAATGCGGAGAAACTCAACTTCAATTTCGAATGGGTCGGCTCGGTCTCGGTGAACACCGAAAACGGCAAACCGCCGAGCCTGTGGCAGATCAACGGCAAGGCCTGGGACATCACCGACAAGACCTGTGCTGACCGACCGATTGCCAGCCTGAAACTGGGTCAGAGCTATATTTTCGAATTGAAGAACATGACCCAGTACCAGCACCCGATCCACCTGCACGGCATGAGCTTCAAGGTGATCGCGTCGAACCGGCACAAAGTCGTGCCGTATTTCACCGACACCTATCTGCTGGGCAAGAACGAGCGTGCGCAAGTGGCGCTGGTGGCGGATAACCCGGGGGTGTGGATGTTCCACTGCCATGTCATCGACCACATGGAAACCGGCCTGATGGCCGCGATCGAGGTGAAGTGATGCGCCAGATCCGCCCGGCGGCGATCATCGACCGCAGCCGCGACCGCGACTTCATGCGCGAAGCCCTGACCCTCGCCGCACAGGGCGCCGCCCTCGGTGAGGTGCCGGTGGGCGCGGTGCTGGTGCACGATGGCGTGATCATCGGTCGCGGCTTCAATTGCCCGATCAGCACCAGCGACCCGAGTGCCCATGCGGAAATGGTCGCGATCCGCGCCGCCGCGCAGGCCGTGGATAACTATCGCCTGCCGGGCAGTACGCTGTATGTGACGCTGGAACCGTGCAGCATGTGCGCCGGGCTGATCGTGCATTCGCGGGTGGCGCGGGTGGTGTACGGCGCGCTGGAACCCAAGGCCGGGATTGTGCAGAGTCAGGGGCAGTTTTTTACCCAGGGATTTTTGAATCACCGGGTGTTGTATGAGGGCGGGGTGCTGGCTGAAGAATGTGGTGCGGTGCTGACCGAGTTTTTCCGCGCCAGGCGCACCAAAAGCCCCTCACCCTAACCCTCTCCCAGAGGGAGAGGGGACCGACCGAGTTGGATGGACCAAATCCGCCGACCTGAAATACCGAGTCGGACGCAAGTTTTGAAAAGCTCAACAATCAGCTCCCTCTCCCTGGGGAGAGGGCTGGGGTGAGGGGCAGGCCCACCGCGGTCATGGGAAAATACGCTTACTTCCTGGCGACGATAACCGCCCGCATCGGCGCCGGCAGCCCTTCAATGGTTTTGCTGTGATCCTCAGGATCCAGAAAATCACTCAGCGACTGATACTTCATCCACTCCGTCCCGCGTTGTTCTTCCACCGTCGTGGTACTGACATCCACACAACGAATATCGCTGAATCCGGCTCTGCGCAGCCACAATTCCAGCGCCGGCACCGACGGCAAAAACCACACGTTGCGCATCTGCGCGTAGCGATCTTCCGGCACCAGCACCTGATGCTTGTCGCCTTCGACCACGAGGGTTTCCAGCACCAGTTCGCCGCCCTTGACCAGGCAATCCTTCAGCGCCAGCAAATGCTCGATCGGCGAGCGACGGTGATAGAACACGCCCATGGAAAATACTGTGTCGAAGCCTTCCAGATTCGGCGGCAGGTCTTCAAACGGGAACGGCAGGTGCCAGGCATTCGGCTCTGACAAGTAACGCTGCACCGCTTGGAACTGGCAGAAGAACAACCAGTTCGGGTCCACACCGATCACGCTGTCGGCGCCGGCGCCGAGCATGCGCCACATGTAGTAGCCGTTGCCGCAACCGACATCAAGGATGCGTTTGCCCTTCAGGTCGAGGTGCGGAGAGACCCGCGACCACTTCCAGTCCGAACGCCATTCGGTGTCGACATGCACACCGAACAGGTCGAACGGCCCTTTGCGCCATGGCGAGAGGCCCATCAGCGCGGTGCGTATCTGCGCGCGGGTGTCGTCGTCGCAATCGGTGTCGAGTTTCAGGCCGTTGAGCAGGTCGATTTCGCTTGGCTGGATTTTCGGCAAGGCGTCCAGCGCACTTTGCCAGCGCTCCAGATCGCCGTGGCCCTTCTCCATTTTCTTGTCGAGTTGCGCTTGCAGGGTGTTGGCCCATTCGGCCAGCGGGGTACCGGCCAGACGGCGGGCGAGGGGGGACAGATCAATCATGGCAAGGCAATCAACGAGGCAAAGTTAAGACACTGGAACCACGGCACGACTTTCGAGAACCCGGCGGCCAGCAGGCGTTCGCGGTGTTCTTCGAGGCTGTCGGGCTTCATGACGTTTTCGATGGCGCTGCGCTTCTGGGCGATTTCCAGTTCGCTGTAGCCGTTGGCGCGTTTGAACGCCACGTGCAGGTCGGTGAGCAGGGCGTGTTCTTCGGCATCGTTGAAGCGCAGCTTTTCCGAGAGAATCAGCGCGCCGCCGGGCAACAACGATTGGCGAATGCGCGAGAGCAACGCGGTGCGCTGGTCCGGTGCGATGAATTGCAGGGTGAAGTTCAGCGCCACCACCGAGGCCGGTTGAAACTCCAGCGCGAGGATATCGCCCTCGATCACCTCGACTGGCAGCAATTCCTGAAACATCGAATCCTGACCATTGAGGTACTCACGGCAACGCTCGACCATCGCCGCCGAGTTATCCACAGCGATGACCCGGCAACCGTCAGTGCGCACATGACGGCGCAGGGCTTGAGTGACTGCGCCGAGCGACGAACCGAGGTCGTAGAGCACGCTGTTCGGCTGGGCGAACTGCGCCGCGAGCACGCCGAGGTTCTCGACGATGGTCGGGTAACCCGGCACCGAGCGCTTGATCATGTCCGGGAACACCCGCACCACGTCTTCATTGAAGGCGAAGTCAGGCACCTGGGCCAAAGGCTGGGCGAATAGGCGATCGGGTTCTTTGCTCACGGCGGCGTCCGGCGGTGTCGGTGGAAAAGGCCGGCATTTTAGCCAAAGTGGGGCGGGGATGCTTGAGTTGTCTGATAAAGCACCGAGAGGGGTGTAATTTCTCGCCGTCAGGGATATGGCTTTCGCGAGCAGGCTCGCTCCCACAGGGGATCGCGGTGTCCTGTGGGAGCGAGGCTGCTCGCGAAGAGGCCAGCGCGGTTTCCCGCCGTCAGTTCACCGAAATGGCGCAGTCAAAGGTTTCCACTGGCAGCACTTCCGGAGCCCACGGTTGTTGCGAAGTCAGGCGCAAACGCCCGGTGCCGGCCGCGAAGGCCTGGAAGCGCCAGGTCGAAACCCCCGCTGCGCCCACCACGCCGGCATCTTCCGGATTGCTGTAAACCTCCGGGCTGAGCGCGCGCAACACGCCGCCAGCCGAATCCTGAATCGCCCAGCGGTAGCCGGTGGTCGGGTTGCTTGGCAGGCTGATGATCAGGTTTTGCCCGACGTTGAGCCGCACGGGGCATTCGCTTTGTTTTTCCACAGTCACGTTGTGTTTCGGTTGCGTGGCGCAGGCCGCCAGCAAGGAAAGGGCGAGGGGGAGAAACAGGCGAGTGGGGGACATAAGGTCAGCAGCTCCGGCGGTTACGACGAACGGCGAGCATAACTGAAGATGAGACAAAGTGTGACAGTCAGGGAGAGGGGTGTTGCAAGAGCTGACGCCTTCGCGAGCAGGCTCGCTCCCACAGTGATCAGCAGTGTCGACAGATTTTGTGTTCACTGCATCACCGTGTGGGAGCGAGCCTGCTTGCGAAGGAGGTATAGCAATGATCATCAGAAGAGAACCCTCGCCGCGTCCCCAAGCTTCTCAACGAAACGCACGGTATCGCCTGTCTCTGCTGATGAAGACATGGGTTGCCTCAGTCAATCCTTGGCCAGGTAAATATCGAAATCTGCGTTGATGTTCAAAATCAACCCGTTGGGTGTTTTGGCTTTTACCAACAAGGTCTTCGCGTGGTAGCGACGTTCATCGGTAACTTCCAGTTCAAGCGTTGCTTCAAGTATGTCCAGGCTCCAATTTATATATCCATCGCCCACGTAGCGCATTTCGCTATATTGCAACAGCGTAAATGGGCCCCCCACGCTTGGATAGTGATAGGTTCCAGAAGTGATTTCTTTCTTCAGGTGAACTGAAAATGAGCGCGCATCACTGGTTATATAAGTGTCTTGGTAAACTGTTCCGCTTTGGGTGTTGAAGTTAATGTCTTCCAGAAAAAATGCATCAGTGTAGTTTAGGCCCGAAGAGTGAAATGGAGCTCGTGCAAATGACGTTTCGCCCGGTTCCGCAGAAACAGGAAACGTCGCGTTGAATTCTCCGGTCAGGTTTTGCAATCTCGTGCTTGCTGGAGTTCTTTTAGACTGCATGCTGCTTGAAACTGTCGGACTGCTGTTGAAGGTCACTAGAACGTCAAAGCGCGACGTGATTCCAAGGATTTCTCCGTTGATCAGCACTTCGAATCGGAGCTCACCAGAGTAACGGCGCCCGTCTTCAGTAATGCTCAACTCAAGTTCAGCCTTGGTTGCCTTGTGAACCACGAAGTTGAAATTGGTGTCGGAGTTTTGAAATTCTCCATAGGTTACCTGGACCACTGAAGCGTCCCGCGGAAATACGTAGGTGCCCGATGCGATCTCTGATTTAAGCGTAATGCCTATGCTTCGATGGTCGCTGGTTGTCGTGGGTAATGGCTGCGTGCCCGAGTTGCTATCAAAGTTCAGATACTCAAGGGATCTGGCCATTCGGTTGTGCACTGTCTGCGAGTGATAGGGATAGCGTGCTTCGCCTGGATCGCCGGGTCTGGTGAATGAAGCTTCGAAGCGTCCGCAAAGGTTATGCATGTAGCGGGTATGAAGCGCGTTGTGATTGTTCATCAGGTACTCACGAGTAGACGACAAATAGAACAATCAGTGTGGGTAGTGCGCATGAAAAAAAGTACTGTCAGAGTTGACAGTACTTTAGATTCCTATGCTTGGATCTGACTGGTTTTAACAGCAGATTCATATAAGCGCTGCGGTACGCCCCGCAGCACTTAAACTCGCGTTAGAACAAGACTTTCGCCACATCCGCAAACCGCTTGGCAAAGTGCACGGTAATCCCTTCCTTCAGATAATCCGGCAATTCCTCAAAGTTACCCCGGTTCGGCTCCGGCAGAATCAGCTCGAAAATCTTCTGCCGGCGCGCTGCGATCACTTTCTCGCGCACGCCGCCGATCGGCAGTACATGCCCGGTCAGGGTCAGTTCGCCGGTCATCGCCACGCCTTTTTTCGGTGGCTGATTACGTGCGAGGGAGAGCAGGGCGCTGGCCATGGTTACGCCGGCGCTCGGGCCGTCCTTCGGCGTTGCGCCTTCGGGTACGTGCAGGTGGACGAAGGCTTCGTCGAAGAACTTCGCGTCACCACCAAACTGCTTGAGGTGCGAGCTGACGTAGCTGTAGGCGATCTCCGCCGATTCCTTCATTACATCGCCGAGTTGCCCTGTGAGCTTGAAGCCACGATTCAAGGTATGAATCCGCGTGGCCTCGATCGGCAAGGTCGCGCCGCCCATGCTGGTCCAGGCCAGGCCGGTAATCACGCCGGTGCCGGACAGCACTTGTTCGTTGCGGAATACGGGATGACCCAGCGAGGCTTCAAGGTCTTTCGGGCCGAGTTTGATTACCGCTTTCGGATCCTCGATCAGCTTCATCACCGCTTTGCGCACCAGTTTGCCCATCTGCTTTTCCAGCTGCCGCACGCCGGCTTCACGGGCATAGCCGTCGATCAGGGCTTTGAGCGCGGTGTCGCTGATGCTCAGGCTGCCTTTTGATACGCCGGCCTTTTCCAGCAGTTTCGGCCACAGGTGACGCTTGGCGATGGCGACTTTTTCTTCGGTGATGTAGCCGGACAGGCGAATCACTTCCATTCGGTCCAGCAACGGGCCGGGGATCGAGTCGAGGGTGTTGGCGGTGCAGACGAACAGCACCTTCGACAGATCCATGCGCAGGTCGAGGTAGTGGTCGAGGAATTCGACGTTCTGCTCAGGATCGAGGGTTTCCAGCAGCGCCGAGGCCGGGTCGCCCTGATAGCTCTGGCCCATCTTGTCGATCTCGTCGAGCATGATCACCGGGTTCATCACTTCGACGTCTTTCAACGCCTGCACCAGTTTGCCCGGCTGGGCGCCGATGTAGGTGCGGCGATGGCCCTTGATCTCGGCTTCATCGCGCATGCCGCCGACGCTGAAGCGGTAGAACGGCCGGCCGAGGGATTCGGCAATGGATTTGCCGACGCTGGTCTTACCCACGCCTGGCGGGCCGACCAGCAACACGATCGAGCCGCTGATCTCGCCTTTGTACGCACCAACAGCGAGGAATTCGAGGATGCGATCCTTGATGTCGTCCAGACCGGCGTGATGCTTGTCGAGGATTTTGCGCGCGTGCTTGAGGTCGAGTTTGTCCTCGCCGTACACGCCCCACGGCACCGATGTTGCCCAGTCCAGATAATTGCGCGTGACCGCGTACTCCGGCGAGCCGGTTTCCAGGATCGACAGTTTGTGGGTTTCTTCTTCGAGGCGTTTCTGCACCTGCGCCGGCAGGGTTTTACCTTCCAGACGCTGTTGGAACTGTTCGAGGTCGGCGCTGCGGTCGTCCTTGGTCAGGCCGAGTTCCTGCTGGATGACCTTGAGCTGTTCCTTGAGGAAAAACTCGCGCTGATGCTCGCCGATCTTGCGGTTAACTTCAGCGGAAATCTCTTTTTGCAGACGCGCTACTTCGACTTCCTTGCGCAGCATCGGCAGGACTTTCTCCATGCGCTTGAGCATCGGCACGCAGTCGAGCACTTCTTGCAGCTCGGGTCCGGTGGCGGAGGTCAGGGCGGCGGCGAAGTCGGTCAGCGGCGACGGGTCGTTGGGGCTGAAGCGGTTGAGGTAATTTTTCAGCTCTTCGCTGTACAGCGGGTTGAGCGGCAGCAGCTCCTTGATCGCATTGATCAGCGCCATGCCGTAGGCCTTGACCTCGTCGGTCGGCTCGGTGGGCTGGTGCGGGTATTCGACTTCGACCAGGTACGGCGGGCGATGGTGCTTGAGCCAGGTCTTGATGCGCACACGGCTCAGGCCCTGGGCGACAAATTGCAGTTTGCCGTTTTCGCGGCTGGCGTGGTGGACCTTGACCAGCGTGCCGTATTCGGGGAGGGCGCCGGTGTCGAAATGGCGCGGGTCTTCCTGGGGCGTGTCCATGAAGAACAGGGCCAGGGAGTGGTGTTCGGATTTGCTGACCAGTTCGAGGGTTTCGGCCCACGGCTCTTCATTGACGATGACCGGCAGGACCTGGGCCGGGAAGAACGGACGGTTGTGGATCGGGATGATGTAGACCTTGTCCGGCAGGTTTTGCCCGGGCAGTGCCAGGCCGGTGCCGGAGGAGGTGTGTTCGATGTGGTCGGTTTCGTAATCGTCGTGGTTGTCCGGGCGATCTTGCTGGTAGGTCATGGGGCACCTGC
>NZ_WBRZ01000067.1:0-21753 GCF_008923895.1 Pseudomonas sp. GXM4 | reverse complement strand
TGGGGGGATGGGGTTTCGGTGGGGTTGGTTAGTGGATCAAAAGATCGCAGGCTTCGCCGGCTCCTACAGGGGTGAGAGTTCGGCTTGGATATTGCGGTGGCTGGTTGTGCGCTATCGCGAGCAGGCTCACTCCTACAGGGGGATGCGGTGTGTCAGTTGGGTGGGCGGCCGGTGGTGGTTTGTTTTAGGTCTGTGCCGGGGCGTGGTTGAAGCCGGGGTCGGTGCGGAAGGTGACGTTGTGGCCTTGGGCGTTTTTGAGGCGCAGGCCGGTGACGGTGGCGGTTCGGATTTCGCCGGTGTGTTTGTTGAGGCCGGTTTCTATGGTTTCGGTGAAGGTGCGGCCTTGGCTGGTCTGGATGGTGAGGCCTCGGCGTTGGACAGCTGCTGCGGTCAGGGCGATGACGCGACAGCGGCAGTTGAAGCCGTTGGGTGGGTAGATGGTTTGCCAGATGGGGTCGTCGTGGCGGAAGACCTGGCCGTGCATGGCGCGGTGGCTGGGGCGGTTTTTGCTGTCGAGGATGGAGACGAGCATCCAGTACGGGTGGGTGGCAGTGGCAGCTTGCATGCTGGTTTTGCGGCCAGCCATGTAGGCGCTTTGCAGGTTGGTTTGGTAGATGGTTTTGAGGCGGCGCGGGCTGCCGAGTTGGACGGGTTGAGCAGTGCCGTCTGCGGCGACGATGATTTGTTTGCCCCACCAGCCTTGGGCTTGCAGCGTGGGTGTGAGGTTGGCGGTGAATTGTTTGAGGGTCTGGCCTTGTTGCAGGGCTGTTTCCAGCGCGGCGCGGATGTCGGAAAGCAGGTCCAGGCGCATGGCTTTGGCGACGGTGAAGGCTTGGTGGTGGGCCTGGTCGAGCAGGTCTTGCCAATGCCAGGTGATGGCGTAGCCCTTGGCGTGCAGGTAGGCGATTGCGTTGGCGGGGTCGAGGCCAAAGATGGCTTGCAGGTGGCTGGGGTTGAGGGTGTGTTTGGCCATATCAGTCTTCCCGCTCGGCGGTGGCGCTGAGGTGGCCCCAGGTGTTGGCGATGAAGATGAGCCGGGCCAAGTGTAGTTCCAACGCTTGGGTGTCCATGTGGGGGTTGGCCTCGGCTAGCTGTGCGAGTGCGTCGGCGTCGGTCGGGCTGTGCTCAAGCGCAGCGATCAACGGCGCAATGGCGTGTTGGCTGTGTTGTTGGAGGACGTTGGCTGGTAGACCATTGATGGCTTGGTCGAGGGCGTGCTGGTCGAGTGCGGAATGACCTTGGTACTCGCTGAATGCGGGCGAGCCGGTGACGGTCGGCGTTTTTTGCAGGTCGCCTTCTTGCAGGTTGTAGGTGCGTTGCCAGTAGGCGTTGGTGAATTGGACGCCGGATTCGGTGAGGGCTTTGTCGCGCTGGGCGAGGCTTTTGTCGATTTCTTCTTGTTGCCACAGCTGATAGTTCGGCGCGGCGACGTGGGGGCCGAAGTTGAGGTCGACGACGTGACGAATACAGGCGTTGAGCGCCGCGGCGACGATGCCGGCGTCGCCGTCGCGGATGTCGTGGGTGACTTCGGCGCCAGCAGTGGCGCTGGCGCGGTTGCTGTCTTTTTCGGTGGTCTGGTTTTGGCCGAGCATGGCGACGTTGATTTCGCTGCGACAGTATTCGAGCAGTTGGCGGTAGACGTCGGCGCTGCCGGCTTTGCCGGCGGCTTCGATGATTTGCACGCTGGCATCATCCGGGATCGCAGCGACGGCGTCCTGGACCATGGCTTCGAGGCTGTCGAGTAGCAGGTCGGTTTCTTCGTCGTTGGCGCCGCGCGGGTGTTTGCCGATGACCCAAGGGCTGCCGTATTTCTCGGTGAATTGAACCCAGAATTTCAGGCCGCCGCGCATGAAGGTCGCCGGCCAGAAGCACATGCTCAGGTCCGGGAAGCCATAGGGGTTGGCGTAGGTGGCGTCTTGGCGGGCAACAATGAAGCGTTGCGGGTCGCAGGCTTCGCCATCGTTGCCTGCGTCTTTGGCGCGAAAGCGTAGCGCGTTGTCTGGGTCGTAGAAGAACCATTCGGCCGGTTTGCCGAGCAGGTCTTGCGGCACCAGGTATTGGCCCACGGGCTGCCACAACAGTTCGACCGGTTGGTAGCCATACAACGGCGCGTCGAGCAGTTCGCGCAGGATGCGATCGAGGTCGAGGTCGGCGAGCCAGTCGCAGACGAAGCGCTCGACTTTTGCTGGTGCGTCCGCGCGCTTCAGCCCGCGTTCCAGTGAAAGGACGGCGGCTTTGCGGCGGCGGATGTTGCCGCCGACCAGGGCGCTGCTACGCAGGTCACGGTAGATCTGAATGTCTTTGCCTTGGGCTTTGAGGATGGGGTCAGGGTTTGGCAGGTGGCGGCTGAAGCCGCCGGGTTCGATGCGCCCGCGGGTGGCGATGTGGCGGTTGAGCGCCGGACGGCGCTGGGTGTCGGTGAAGTTGACGAATTCGGTGGGGCTGACCCACAGGCCTGGGCTGTTCATGCGTACCCTTGGGTGATGTGTTGGCCCTGACGTGGGCGGCGGGATTTGACGCTGACGGGGCCGGCGCTGACTTCAAGTGTGGCGAAGTGGGCCAAGGCACCGGCGCCGGCGAAGTCGCCGTGGCGGTAGAGGTCGGGGTCTTTGAGATCTTGTTGCCGGGCTTTGGCAATCATGGGGATGCCGTCGACGGTTTCGATGGCGCGGATGTCCTGGTGCAGCGAGTCGTCACGCGGCAGCGTGACGCTGGCGTCTTCGAAGAGTTGGACGAATTTGGGCATCCAGGCGCCGTACCAGGCGCGGCTGATTTTGACTTGGTGGATGCGGTTGTGGCCGAAGGCGTCGGCGGTGTCTTCGGCTAGAGTTTCGCCGTTGCCGGTGGCGTCGAGTGCGGCGCCGATAAAACGCGGCAGGCCGCGCAGGATGTGAAAGAGAATCTGCTTTTGTTGGCGAGTGGGCACTTTGTGCAGTTCGACGACAAAGGGCACGTCGCGGTGCCGGCGCTGGTCGACGGACATCGGGCAGATGATGGAAAAATCGCGGTGCCGCGCGTAGTCCATGCCGAGGAAGTGGCGAAGGTCTGGCACGTGGGTCTGGCGCATGACCGGCACCAGATGGCGTTCTATCCAGTCGGTGACGTAGGCCTCACGGCGATGCACGGGTTGTTGGCTGAAGGCGTCGTCGAGGGCCAAGCGCAGGACGCTGCGACCTGCGCGCATGGCTTCGTCGATCCACACCCCGGGGATGCACACGCCGTTGCCGTCGCGCGGGATGGCGTCGAGTTCTTCGCGCATTTGCGCTTTGCGCGGGCCGTAGGCGTGGCGGATTTTTTTGTACCAGGCCTCTTTGCCTTCGGCCGTGGGTTGCTCCCCCGCCATGTAGCAGACGCGTTCGTAAAGGCCATTGGCGACGGCGTCGTCGAAGGTGGCGCGGTAGACCTTGGCGCTGTCGCCGTAGCGCTGGTCGCGGATGTCGCTGACCATTTGGTTGAAGGCGTTGGCTTTGCCATTGTGGGTGCTGATGATGACGATGCGCCCGCCCCAGATGAGCAGCGCGGTGGCGGCGTCGAGTACGGCGGAGACGTTACGGTGGAAAGCGGCTTCATCAATGATGACTTTACCTTGCAGGCCTCGCACGCCGGCGGGGTTGCTGGAGAGCGCGACGATTTTGAAGCCTGAGGCGTAGCGGATGCGGTAGGCGTTGATGTGCCGCGTGTTGCCGCTGTCGTCCTGATCTTCGAATAAAAATTCTTCGATGTGGCTGACGCCGGACGCTTGGGCCTGGGCCATGACGCGGCTGAATTTGGCGCAGTAGCCGATGAATTCGAGGCCCTTTTCTTTGGTGTCGCCGATGTAGAAGCAGTCCATGCCGCCGGCGGATTTTTGTGAGGCGGCGGTGATGACGCTGTCGAGGGCTTCGGCGAAGGTGATGCCGGTGCGCCGGCCTTTTTCACACAGTTTGATTTGCGCGTCGATGGCCAGCCATTGGCTTTGGTGGGCCATGAGCAGGCCTTCGGCTTGCGGATGATAGTCGGCGGGGATCTGCCGAACGCTGGGCGGCAGTTCGTCCCATTCGATGACGCGCAAAGTGCTGGCGGCCGGTTTCATGCTTTGACGCCGAGGAAGGTTTGGCGCCAATACTGGGCCTGGTGTTCGCTCATGCCTTGGGTTTTGACGGCGTGGTCGAGGGCGGCGGATTGTTCTTGCAGCAGGCGTTCGCGGGCGGCGATTTCGAGGGTCTGGCGCTCTTTGACACTGAGGGTGCGCGCTTCCATGGTGGCTTTGGCGGCGCGGGCCAAGGCGGAGATTTCGGCGATGGTGACGTCGTCTTTTTCGTGGGCGCCAATGGCGGCCTGATAGGTCAGGGTCGAGATGGCTTCGACGAGCAGTACGCCGGTTTTGTCGGTGGCGTCTTCGCCAAAGGCACCGACGAAGGCTTCGGCCATTTCGCGTTGTTGGCGGGCTTTGTCGGTGAGTTGGTCGAAGCCGACTTTGAAGCGCCCCAGGGCGCTGCGGCTGGGGGGCTTTTGGCTGGGGTAGCGAGCCTGGATGTCGGCGAGCATGGCGTCGAGGGTGAGGCGGTCTTCGCGCAGCAGTTTGTGCAGGTAGGCTTTGACGTCGGCCGGCAGGCGGTTGATGGTGGATTTGCCAGCCATGGTCAGGCCCCGGGCCGCTGGATGCCGGGCACGCGGGCGCGGCCGGCGGCGATGTCTTGGCCGCGTTCGGTGAGGGTGGCGACGAGGACGGGGCCGACTTCGCTGAGGCTGACGGCGTTTTGTTCGGCAAGCCATTGCAGTTCGGTTTTGGTCTGGTCGCGGCTGGTGCTGTGGCCGTAGTGGTCCAGGGCGGTGTTGAGGACGGAACTGTTGGCGCGGTAGCCGGGCATGTCGGCGAGCAGGCGCAGGATGACGAGGCGGATGTCGTGGCGCAGGTAGTCGGTGTAGGCAGTCATGGCTTTTCTCGCAGCAGGTAGTCGTTGATGCGGTCCAGGGCGCGGGCCAATGGGCTGAGGGCGTCTTTGACGCCGGTGAGTTCGGCGCGGATGGCTTTCATGTCACCGAGCAGGTCGGCGATGGCGCTTTGGTCTGGGAGGTGGCGTACGTGTTCTTCGAGGGCGACGATGCGGGTGCGCAGGTCATGCAGTTGTTGGGCACTGGCGGCTTGGCGTTTGGCGATCCAGGTGTAGAGGCTGAGAACGGTGAGGACCAGCCATTGGACGATTTGGCCGAGGGTGTTGAGGTCGTCGAGGGTCATGGGATGCCCCGGCGGGTGTCGGGGGTGTTGCGCGGGGTTTGGGGGTGCATGGGGTTGCCTCCGGTCGCGGCGCCCCGGGGGTTGCGGGGGCCAGAAATACACACGCCGCTATGGTGGGCGGCGTGGGTTTGGAGGGCTTTTAAATGGGGTTAGGGAGCGGTTGGCGACGTATTGTTGGCTTTCGGGTTTTGTATGTCGCTTTCGCAGAAATCAAAGAACTGAGCTACGAGAGTTTGAATTGGGCCGATTTTAGGTAATTCCTCCTTAGTAAACCCCATCGCTCGCATGGTTTCGTTGTGGCAGATGGCATTCAAGACGTGGAGGACGGGAGGCTCTTCTGCTTCGATGGACAACCGTCTGCCTGCGACGTCAAGCAAACGCTCTTCCGATTCCGCACCGAGCATTAGCTTTTCTAACTCCACATATTTGCGCATAAAGTCTGTGTGGTCCCTCGCGCGGGAAGCGCTGCTAAGCACCAAATTTATGGAAGCAAAAACGGTTACAAGGCCAGAGGCAATGAGCGCAATCTCCTTTGAATTCTCTTGGAGCGTGCCATAAACCGCAACGGAGCCAAAAATCAATGACAGCATGTTAGAAATTTTATCTAACCGGTCAAAAAATGAACGGCGTCGCTGGTGATATCGGATGGAGCGACGCACGCTAAAAAGCGCTGCATACCAACGGTCGGCTAAGGCTTCCGTTGTCGTCTCCATCGTCACTTTCCCCTACCCGGGCGCTTTGGCGGAGTGAGTGTGTCTACCACGTCAGAATTTCCCCTTCTTCTTTTGTCATCGGAGCTTCGACTCGACCCGCTTTCATCTGACTTGTTGGTGTTGCCACGACCCTGATCTTTAGGTTTGTCATGAATGCCACTCTTTTCCTTGCTCACTGGATGACTCCTTTCTTGGTTTAGTGTTGAGGCGAGTTTGACTGTAGGTGATCGCCAGGAAATATGTATCTATTTCCTGAGGCCGAAACGAGTTTTTGATGCTCATTCCGCTGCGACGAGCATGAGCGCGAGACAACCGAACGCACCGGTGGCGATCAGCGCATAAGTTTTAAGGGCTTCGGGCAGGTGATCTTTCATCGAGAAGGTAATGGCGGCGATGCTGATGCAGGCGATGCCGGTTTTTAGCAGGCGTCGGTTGTGGTGGTATTGGCGGATGAGCGCTGTTTGTTGGGCGGCGAGTTGATCGCAGTTGATGCAGTGGGTTGGCTGGGCGCATTCGCTGGGTGGCGGTGGGTGTTTGGGGGGGTGGCTGTCGAGGCTGGGGTGGCCGAGGTGGATGTGGCCTCGGTTGCCTTTGATTTTGATGGTGAGTTGATGATCTTTTCCGTCCGTGGGGAGGTGTTGTATTTGTTCTGAAAGCCTGGCTGACAGTTTGCTGACCAGGTCTTCGTCCTCGCTTGGCATAGCTTTCCTTTTTCTATTTCAGCGATTGATGACCAACTTGAGGATGCGCTCGACGCGCGGTTGGTCGAATTGTTGTTCTTGGCCGAGGGCGTTGTAGATCTCGGCGGCCACTTCGGCCAGCTTTTTGGCGGGCCAGCGCCGGCCGGCCTGTTTGGCGGCGGCTTCGAGCATTTCGATGATGCGCCCCAGTTTTTCCCCGTCGATGGGCGCCCAGGCCGTTTCCGCCGGGTTGGGCACGAGGATTTTTTGCCCGGTGATGATGAAGTACAGGTCGGCGCCGGCTTGGCCGATGGCGGCCATGTAGTTGGTGTCGGGCACGCGTCCGCCTGCTTCGTAGAGCACTTGGGTTTTTTTGGTGACGCCGGCCAGGGCTGCGAAGTCGGTCTGGTTGAGGCCTAGTCGTGTCCGCTCGGCGCGTAGCCGCTCACAAAAGGAAACCATTCGGTTACCTAAATCCTTTACTTGGAAACCGTTCGGTTCCATCATTAAACCACACCGTCCAACGACGAACGGCTACTTAGTCGGCACCAAGGCGGGTGCCGTTACCCCGGAGGGATTTTATGACGCTACGTACTGCTGATGAGGCCAGAGCTGAGCTTAAGGCTAAGGGTATTTCGATTACTCAGTGGGCGATCGCGAATCGCTTTTCGCCCAACCTGGTGTTCGAGGTGTTGGGTGGGCGCAAGAAGTGTGTGCGCGGTCAGGCGCATGAGATTGCTATCAAGTTGGGCCTTAAGGCCGGTGAGATTTGTGTCGACCCGGCGGCGGCTCTTGAGTCCTCGCGTTTCGTGGCGTGAGGTGCTGGATGACTGCGCATTTCGGTTGTGTGGAATCTACCGCTTTTAAACATTTGTTGAGACTGCGTGCAGACGAAAAAAAGAACTTTCCTACAAAAATCACACTATTTGCCACTTTTTTGCGCCCGCCCGCTCGCTCGCCCAATGGGCGGAGGCTGCTGGGTCTGGTTTTAAGCGGCGCCCATCTACCCGGTTTTGTTGTGCGATTTGTGTCGGGGCAGATCGGCGCGGGTTCGTGGGTGCGATCGTGAGCCGGCCGATGTCGGCGTCGGTTCGGGTGTTGCGCGTGTTGAAGGCGCTGAAGGGCCACACGGTGACCGGGCTGAGTAACTCGGAGTTGGCGGCTTTAACCCACGACAGTCCGAGCAATATTACGCGGGCGATGCAGACGCTGATTGAGGAAGGGTTGGCACTGAAGCTGGATAACGGCCGCTTTGCTCATTCGGTGGGTGTGTTGCAGATCGCGCAGGCGCATGCCGAGCACATGGCGCGGTTGACGGGACGGATGCAGGAAATCAATCAGCGTATTGCTGCTGGATCGAGGATTTAAGGAGGTTGTATGGCACGGAGCAAGGGTAGTTGCGCGCAGGCGCTGGAGTTGCCGGCGCTGGATGGTGAGCGGCTGACGGCGGATCAGAATGCGATGGCGTCGTTGCAGGCAGTGCACGGCGCTGAGCGTGATGTGGTGAATCAGTTGTTGGGCCAGTCGCAGATGGCGGGTGCGCTGGAGGCGTTTTCCCGCACGGTGCGGATTTCGAAGTTGGCGTTTGTGAAGGAAAACAAGCTGTACCGGGCGTTGGCGGGCACTAAAAGTCCGCACGGTGCGCAGGTGTTGAGCGGCACGTGGGAGGACTTTTGCGGGTTGTTGGGCCGCTCGGTGGATCAGGTGGACCGCGATATTGCGAATGTGCGGGCCTTCGGTGAGGAGGCGCTTGAGTCGATGTCGCGCATGGGGATTGGTTATCGCGAGTTGCGCCAGTACCGCCAGTTGCCGCAGGACCAGCAGGCGGCGCTGGTTGAGGTGGCCAAGGCTGGCGACAAGGAGGCGTTTGTTGAGTTGGCTGAAGACATTATTGCCCGGCATGCGCAAGAGAAAGCGGCCCTGGGACGACGCCTTGAAGAGACGACGGCGGATTATTCAGCGCAAAGCGAGTTGATGGCGAAGAAGTCTTCGGAGCTGGATGACGCACGCCAGGCGCTGGAGCGCTCGCGCCAGCAGGTGCAGGCGATGCCGGCCGATGAGGTGGCGAAGGCGTTGCGGGCTGAGGTGACGGCGATCGGTTTTGAGGTGGAGGCGTTTGTGTTGGGCCCGCTGCGTGAGGGGTTTGCGAAGTTAGCGGCGCTGGCGGCTGACTGTGAGGATCATCGGGCTTTTCAAGCGGGCCTGATTGGACAGTTGGAGGTCACGCTGGGAACGGTTCGCAGTGAGTTCAATTTGCTGAGTGCGGCTAACGGCAACGCGGCTTGGCTGACGGCTGCGGAGGCTTGAATGATGAATCCTGTAAAGGTGCAGCAGTTGTTGGACATTGCCCGTCGGTTGGATGCGGCGGTGTACGGCGAGCGTGCGGCTATTTATAAGGCCGGTATGGCTGCGTTGGGGGTGTCGCTTTCGACACTGCAACGCCAGTTGCGGTCGGTGCGTGTGACGAAGCCGCGCAAGCGCCGAGAGGATGCGGGCAGTAGCGGTATGCCTATTGAAGAGGCCCGGCTGATTTCGGCGCTGTTGTTGGAGTCGATCCGGGCCAATAACAAGCAGTTGTCGACGATTATGCGGGCGGTTGAGCGCTTGCGCAGTAATGGTTTGATCAAGGCCGGTCGCGTGGATGAGGTGACGGGTGTGTTCCACCCTATGAGCCGCAGTTCGATTTGCCGGGCGTTGCATGCTTATAAGTTGCATCCCTCGCAGTTGTTGCAGGACGCGCCGGCGGTGTCGTTGGCGAGTTTGCATCCCAATCATGTTTGGCAGGTGGATGCGTCGATTTCGACGCAGTTCTATTTGGCCGATGACGGCGCGCAGGTGATGCACAAGGCTGAGTTTTACGATGGCAAGCCGGCGAATTTGAAGCGGATCGAGCGCCAGCGCTTGTGGCGTTATGTGGTGACCGATCATACGAGCGGGACGCTGTATGTGGAGTATGTGTTGGGCGCCGAGTCGGCGGAGAATTTGTGCAGTGTGTTGATCAATGCCATGCAGAAGCGCGGCGCGACGGACCCTTTCCACGGCGTGCCGTGGATCGTGATGACGGACCCTGGCGCTGCGATGACGAGTGGCATTTTCCGCAATCTGTGCCGGGTGCTGTCGATTGATTTGGTGATCAATCGGGTCGGCAATGCCCGGGCCAAGGGCCAGGTTGAGCAGGCTCATAATTTGGTGGAGCGCGAGTTTGAGAGTGCATTGAAGTTTCAACCGGCCAAAACGCTGGAGCAGATCAATACCTGGGCTTCGCGGTGGATGCAGTTCTTTAATTCGACGTCGATCCATACCCGCACGCGGCGCAGTCGCTATGGCGTTTGGCAGCTGATTACGCCAGAGCAGTTGCGCTTGGCGCCAAGTGTTGAGGTGTGCCGTGAGTTGGCGGTGTGCACGCCGGAGCGCCGCAAGGTGAGTAATTTGCTGCGGGTGTCGTTCCGTGGAGCGTCGTTTGATGTGAGTTCGGTGCCGGATGTGATGGTTGGGGAGACGCTGCTGATTACGCGCAATTGCTGGCGGGATAAGGATTCGGCGATTGCGGTGTTGGTGGGCGATGACGGGCGTGAGCATTTCCATGTGATCGAACGAATTGGCGTGGATGCGTTTGGCTTCGCTGATTCGTCGGCGGTGATCGGCCAGCAGTTCAAGCGCCACGCGGATACGCCTGCGCAGGTTTCGCGCAAGGTGTTGGAGCAGCTGGCCACGGAGACGAGTTGCGAGGCGGATGCGCAGGCGGCGCGCAAGGCGAAGGCCGTGCCGTTCGGTGGGCGGATCGATCCGCACAAGTATGTGAGTGACACGGTGCTGCCGGCTTATCTGCCACGCCGTGGTTCGACGTTGCATGTGGATGCGCCGACGGTTGAGGTGGTGCCGTTGAGTGTGGTCGAGGCGGCGAAACGGCTTCGGCCTAAGTTGGGCCAGTTGTGGTCGCCGCAGTCTTACGGCTGGTTGTTGGAGCGCTTTCCTGAGGGTGTGCCGGAGGATGAGCTTGAGGCAGTTGAGGCTGAGTTGAGACGGCCTGTCGAGGTCAGGTGCAGGCCGCTCAGTTCGGTTGGGGGTGTGTGATGTTGAAGTTGAAAGGGATTTTGCAGGATATGGGGCAGCCTCAGGCCGCGTTGGCGCAATCGTTGGGTGTGAGCAGTGCGGCGGTGGCGCAGTTGGTGAATCACAATTTATGGCCTCGCCGTTTGGAGGGTGAGGTGTTGCGTGGCCGGATTCGCGCTTTTTTATCAGCCTCTGGTGTTAACGATGCCGCGATTGCTGGCGCGTTTGATGAGGCGGATGCGCCTGTTCTGAAGCCTGTTGCCAAGCCCTGTGTGAATGTTGTGTCCAAGGAGGACGATTCGATGTTGTTGCCCAAGCAAACGCTCCAACCCGCGACGCGCAAGGCGTTCGGTTTGTTTCGTGACCCGTTCGATGAGTTGCAGAGCGCCGAGGATATGTGGGTAAGCCCGGATATTCGGTATGTGCGGGAGGCGATGTATCAGACGGCGCGCCACGGTGGCTTTTTGGCGATTGAGGGGGAATCGGGTGCCGGCAAAAGTACGCTTCGCCGCGATCTGGTGAATCGCCTTGCGCAGAACAATGATGCGGTGTTGGTCATTGAGCCGTATGTGTTGGCGTCCGAGGATAACGATACGAAGGGCAAGTCACTGAAGAGTACGCATATCGCCGAGTCGATGATGGCGGCGGTGGCACCGCTGGCGAAACCGAAGAGCAGTCCCGAGGCGCGGTTCGCCCAGTTACATCGGGCGCTGAAGGAGTCGCATGCGGCCGGGTATCGCCATTGTCTGGTGATTGAGGAGGCGCACAGTTTGCCGGTGCCGACGCTCAAGCACTTGAAGCGGATTCTGGAGCTGGAGGTGGGGTTCACGAAGTTGGTGAGCATCATCATGATCGGCCAGCCGGAGTTGGGGGTGAAGTTGAGCGAGCGCAATGCGGATGTGCGTGAGGTGGTGCAGCGCTGTGAGCGGGTGACGCTGGCACCGGTGGATCGGTCGCGGTTGAAGGAGTTTCTGACGTTTCGGTTTGAACGGGTCGGCAAGGCGCTGGCCGATGTGATGGATGACGGCGCTGTAGATGCGATCGTGGCGCGGCTGTCTCAGCCGACTCGGCAAGGTGGGCGCGATGGGTCTGTTTCGCTGCTGTATCCCTTGGCCATTGGCAATCTGTTGATTGCGGCGATGAATCTGGCGGTGCAGTTGGGTGTGCCGAAGGTGTCCGCTGATGTGGTCAAGGGGGTGTGATGTGGGGACTTTGAATCTGTCAGGCGGTTTGAAGCATGAGCCGCTGAGTATTTTGGCTGAGGGGTTTCCGGTCATGCTTTCGGCTTTCAATGAGCTGGTGCGGGAGTTGCGCGGCGCTGGGGTCGAGGTCAGGGAGCAGTTGCTGTTGGATAATCAGGTGGAAATCGAGGCGGTCAGCGCGGATTTGTTTGTGGAGCGGTTTGGTGATCGGTTCAGGGGCGTTCGCTACTCGTCTGCGGGGCGGTTCACTCGTAATTCGGTGACTGTGCGCGGGGTGGATGTGGTCTGGCTCTCTTCGATCCGGGAGCAGCAGTGATGCGCGGCCTTGAGGATGCGGCGGTGCGGTATGGGTGATTTGCGCAGTAAGGGGCCGGAGTTGTTGGTCGATCTGACTGAGCATGTGGCGGCGTCGTTGGTTGAGTTGGTGTCGATGGAGGGGGACGCGGCGCGGCATGTGGCTCAGGAAGTGGCCGATCGGATGGCGGCGCACTGGGGTGGGCAGAATGTGTATTTCCCGATGGGGCTGGCGGGTAAGTTGAGCCGGCGCGATCGACAGATCTTCGAGGAGTTCACGGGGACGAATCATAGTGATCTGGCGAGGAAGTATGCGGTGTCGCTGCAGTGGATCTACAAGATCGTGAAGGCGGTAAGAAAGGATGAGGTGGCGCGCCGCCAAGTCGATATGTTCGCCCCGTCGGTCGAGGACTGACGGGGCGTTTTTCATTGCAGTGGGTGCAAGGGAATTGCAGGTGGTGTCCCGGTTTGTGCCAGAGTGGCCCGGCTTATGTCGGGATTACCTCGGTTATGGGGTGTGGTTTTGGTCAGGCGTTAACATCAACGCAATCTGCAGCCTATCCCAAACAACCATTCACCCCGTCACACACCCAACCGGCACTTTCCCCGCAAACGTATCAACCAGACTCGCCACCACCATTTCCCCCATCCGCGTGCGAGTCTGCAATGTTGCGCTGGCCCGATGCGGTTGCAGCACCACTTGTTCATCAGCAAACAACGCTTCGGGCACATTCGGTTCATCGACAAACACATCCAGCCCAGCCCCGGCGATTTCCCCAGCCGAAAGCGCGGCTACCAGATCCGCTTCGTTCACCAGTTTGCCCCGGGCGACGTTGATCAGATAACCGTCCTTGCCCAGCGCTTGCAGCACTGGCGCGTCGATGATCGCTTCGCCCTTGTCCGCTGCGGCGGCGAGGATCAGGGCGTCGCTGTCGCGGGCGAGTTGTTTGAGGTCGGCGACGAAGGTGTGGGGGACGTCGCTCATCGGTTGCAGATCGGTGTAGCTGATCGGGCAGCCGAAGGCGGCGGCGCGGGTGGCGATGGCGCGGCCGACGCGGCCCATGCCGACGATGCCGATGCGCATGCCGGAGACTTGTCGGGCCAAGGGCAGCGGGGCGAGTGGGGTCGGGCTTTGTGGCCATTGGCCGGAGCGCACGTAGCGGTCGCTGGTGCACAAACCGCGACAGACCGAGATGAGCAGGCCGATGGCGAGGTCGGCGACGTCTTCGGTGAGGGCGCCGATGGTGGCGGTGACGCGGATGCCGCGGTCGCGGGCGTAGGCCAGATCGACGGCATCGGTGCCGACGCCGTTGACCGCGACGACTTCCAGGTTCGGCAGTTGCCCCATCAGCGCCTGGCTGATGCCGGTGTGACCGCCGGTGATCACGCCACGGATGTTGGCGCCGTGTTCGTTTATGTAGGCGGGTTTGTCCGCTTGCTGGAAGTAGCGGCGTACGGTGAACAGTTGGTCCAGACGCGCGTTGATTGCCGGGATCAGGATCGGGCTCAGTTGCAGGATTTCTGGCTTCATGGCTACCTCGTTACGCAATAAAAAGGCCGGCTCAACCGCGGCCGGCAAACGGCATGGCGCTGGCCATGACGGTCATGTTCAGGACGTTGGCCGACAGCGGCAGGCCGGCGATGTAGCGCACCGCATCGGCGACGTGTTTGACGTCGACCATCGGCTCGACGGCGATGCTGCCATTGGCCTGGCGTACGCCTTTGGTCATGCGCACCGACATTTCCGTCAGGGCATTGCCGATGTCGATCTGGCTACAGGCGATGTTGAATTCGCGGCCGTCCAGCGCCAGGGATTTGGTCAGGCCGAGCACGGCGTGTTTGCTCGCGGTGTAGGCGCTGCTGAACGGGCGCGGCGTGTGTGCGGAAATCGAACCGTTGTTGATGATTCGTCCGCCCTGCGGCTGTTGTTTGCGCATCAGCCCGAACGCGCCGCGAGCGCAGAGAAAGACACCGTTGAGGTTGGTGTCGATCACGTTGCGCCATTGCTCAAAGGTCAGTTCATCCAGCGGCACGGCGGGGGCGTTGACGCCGGCGTTGTTGAAGACCACATCGAGGCGGCCGTAGACCTCGGCAATGGTCGCGAACAGCACGTCGACACTGGCCGGATCACGCACGTCGGTGGGTACCGCCAGCGCTGGGTGACCCTGGCTCTGCGCCAGTTCGGCCAGCGCTTGCAAGGGCTCGGGCCGGCGTCCGGCGAGCACAAGGGTGAAACCGTCAGCCATCAGGCCCAGCGCCACGGCGCGGCCGATGCCACTGCCGGCGCCGGTGACCAGCGCAACTTTCAAAGAGGTCGTCATATTGTTGTTCTCCTTTTTTCTCAATCCGCTGGATCAGGGCCGTGGGCCTACGCGCATTTCCAATTCGCCGATGCCGTCTATGCCAGCGCTGATCACGTCGCCCGGTTGCAGGCTGTCAACGCCGGCGGGGCTGCCGGTCATGATCAGGTCCCCGGCGCGCAGGGGCACGGATTGCGAGATGCGCGCGATTACTTCACTGACCGACCAGATCTGGCTGTCGAGGTTGTCGCGCTGGCGTTCTTCGCCGTTGACGTTCAGCCACAATTCGCCCTCGGGATGGCCGCTGCGGCTCACCGGGACGACGGCAGTCATCGGCGCGGCGCCGTCGAACACCTTGGCGCCTTCCCACGGCAGGCCGTTGCTCTTGGCTGCGCGTTGCACATCGCGGCGGGTCAGGTCGAGGCCGGCGGCGTAGCCCCACACGTAGGCCAGAGCCTGATCTTCAGGGATATTCGCGCCGCCTTCACCGATGGCGACGACCAGTTCGATTTCGTGAACGAAGTCCTCGCACACCGTTGGGAAGGCGATGTCGCCGACGGCATCGACCACGCAGCTTGCCGGTTTCATGAAAAACACTGGCGGCTGGCGCGACTGGCCTTGAGAGTCCGGCCATGGGTAGTTGCGGCCGACACAGAACACCCGGCCAACGGGGAAGCGCTGCTCGGTGCCGAGTACCGGCAAAGTCACGGGCAGATCCGGGGTAAAGACGTATTCGGTCATGTTCATCCTGCGGGTCATCCTGTTTGAAAGGGCAGCGTACGGCGGCTGGCGTCGGCGAAGTTGGACGAAAGCCGCCTGTGTTTGGACAAATCCGGGTTCTTGCCTCAGCGCACCTTCAGCTCGATGCGATACAGGCGTCCGAGCAGTAACGAATAGGAGAGGGTGCCGATCAGCGCCACGCCGCCAATAAACCAGAAGGCATAGGCGAAGGTGCCGGTGGCGTGGACGATGGCGCCGATCACGATCGGCGTGACGATGCCGCCGATGTTCGCCGCCAGGCTGGTAATGCCGCCGGTGAGGCCGATCAGCTCTTTCGGCGCTACTTCCGATACCGCCGCCCACGACGAGGACGCGATGCCCTGGGCGAAGAAGGCGATGGTCAGCACGGCGATGCAGATCAGGTTGGAGTCGGTGAAATTCACCAGCACGATCGACATGCCCAGCATCGAGCCAACCACCAGCGGCAACTTGCGCGCAAAGGACATCGAGTAGCCGCGACGGATCAGCAAGTCGGAAACGATGCCGGCCAGCAGAATCCCCACCGTGGCACCGACGAAGGGCAGCACGGCGAAGATCCCGGCCTTGATCATGGTCAGTTTGCGTTCTTCGATCAGGTAGGTCGGGAACCAGGTGAGGAAGAAGTACAGCGCCGAGGTGCTGGCGAATTTGCCGATGCAGATCGCCCAGATCTGCCGATAGCTGAACAGCTCGGCAATCTGCCGCCAGTTGAAGCGGGTGCGCTCCTGGCTGCTCTTGACCAGGCCGCCGCCGGTTTCGATGTACTTCAATTCTTCCTGGCTGACTTTCTTGCAGTTCAGCGGATCGCGATACAGGTACAGCCACAGCACACCGAAGACGATGCCGAGTGCGCCGGTGCTGTAAAACACGTGGCGCCAGTCAAAAGTGGTCGCCAGCCACAACAGCGCGCCGGTGAACAGCGCCGTGCCGAGGTACTGACCGCACACGTAAATGCTGCTGGCCATCCCGCGTTCCCGCGCCGGGAACCACACCGTCACCGCGCGGCTGTTGGCCGGGAAAGCCGGGGCTTCCATGGCGCCGACCGCCAGGCGCAGGCCGAACAGCGAGGCAAATCCCGTGGCGAAACCTTGGCAAACAGTGACGGTCGACCAACTGATCAGCGATACGCCGTAGGTGAAGCGCGAGCCAAATCGATCAGCGATGAAGCCGGCCGGCACCAGCGCCAAGGCATAGGTCCAGGCGAACGCGGAAAAGATCAGGCCCATCTCGATCTTGTCCAGGCCCAGGTCCTTGGCCATGAACGGCGCGGCGATCGAGATGTTCACCCGGTCGATGTAATTGATGATCGTCGCGATCAGCAGCAGCGACAGCATGAACCAGCGCCGCCGCGTAGGCAGACGCTGCGCCGAAACGGCATCGCGTGCACCGGCGATCACCGGCGGCACCGTGGCACTGGAAGAATGGGAGTTGGACATGCGGAGACCTCGTTATTGTTAGAAGAGTCGAGATTTTTCGAGCAGCCGATGCCGTTGCCCGCAGCGTGTGGGGAAGGCAATCGAACGGGTTGCAGCGCGGTTTTCAGACGTTCAGGAACGTCTTTCTGCGACTGATTTCAAGGGGAGGTCGGGCGGGGCGGCGAGGGGAAATAGCAGGATCATGACGTGCGCACCTTTGATTGTTTTTGAAAGAGGTTGTGCTGCGTTGGTCATTACAGTGGTCGTACAACGGTTCTAAATCAACCGATGGGTTAGAACGTTTTTTCTTGAAAAAAGCGGGTTTGGCGAACGTGTCCAAAAAGATAAATACGATTTGTCTTGAGAATAAAGATCAGGTTTAGATCTCAAGTGGCTGAAAAATAGCGACTAATTGTATTTTTATAGTAATGCGGTTTTTGGACAGGCACATGGGGAGGCTTCATTCAAAAAAGACAATGTCATCGTATGACTCATTGCCGCCCACCTCCCAACCCTGCAAGATGACAGGCGTCACCTCACTGCCCGGAGGACCTTCTGCCCATGTCTTCACCCAGCCGTATCCCGACCTACGTCATGCAGCAACGCAGCGAATTGACCGATTTCTACATTCGCGACAAAAAGGGGCGGCGCGCCGAAACCGCGCCTCACCGGCACGAGTACTTCCAGATCCAGATCAACCTCGGTGGCGACACCGTGCAGCACATCGGCAGCGTCCAGCGGCCATTCCCGCGCAACACCCTGGCGTTCATCCTGCCGCACCGCGTGCATGTGATTCCGCATCCCGGAGACAGCAATTTCATCGTCATCAATTTTTCCCAGACGTTTCTCTTGCCGCATCTGCAATGCGACCCGATGGATCTGGAAGAGGTGTCAATCCTGCTCGCGCCGGAGCTGTCGCCGTTCCGCTTTCAGGAACATCTGGATTTCATTTTGGGCGATGAGGATTTCGCTCAGGTCTGCGGCCTGATCGAACAGATGCGCGCACTCGATGAGAACCGTCAGTTCGGCACGCGGGAAATGCTCAAGGGCTTGTTGCTGCAGATGATCGGCAGCGTGTGTTTTCTCTATGCCGAGCCGCTCAAGCGTCTGGCGGAAGAGAATGCCGCCGAGAACAGTCGTCGCGACGCCTTGAGCCGCATGTTCGAGTATTTGCGGAAGAACATCGCCGATCCTGACCTCAACCTGATCAAAGTCGCCGCTGCGACCTATCTGTCACCGACCTACTTGACGCACTGGCTGCGCAAGGAGATCGGCAAGACCTTCACCGAGCTGGTGCTGGAGCGGCGCATGCACGCGGCGCGCAACTTCCTGCTCAACAGTACGCGCTCGGTGGGCGAGGTGGCGCGGTTGTGCGGGTTCGCCGATGAAGCCTATTTCTCCCGGCGTTTTCGCCAGATTCATGGCCAGCCGCCGGGGCAGTTCCGCCGCCGCCAGCTCAACCCGGACACGCCGCAGACGCCACTGAATACTTAGAGCGGCGCTCAGACCCACTTGAAGCGGGCAGGGAAGCGCGCGACAAAACAGGTGCCCGTTTCACGGTCGGATGTCACGCTCAAGGTGCCGTTGTGCGCATTGGCAATCTGCCCGGCGATGTACAAGCCCAGTCCCAACCCTTCATGACGCTGGCCTGCTTCGGAACGGGAAAACGGTTCGAACAGCAGCGGCATCAGCGCAGGCGGGATTGGCGTGCCCTGATTGGTCAACGAAATAACGATTTCGTCGCCCTCGGCAAAGGCTTTGAGCACGATCGGCTCGGCAATGGAACCGTGAGTTACGGCGTTGCCCAGCAGATTCGACAACAACTGGCTGATGCGCAGCGGGTCGCAATAGACCCCGGCCGGCACCTCCAGCGAATCAATAAACTTCGCCTGCGGGTACGCCACCTGGATTTCTTCAAGGGTCTGGCGCAGCGTTTGCTGCAAGTCATCGACCAGTTTGCGCTGCACCGGGATGCCACTGCCGAGCCGACCCCGGGCAAAATCGAGGATGTTTTCGATCAGCACGCCCATGCGCACCGAGCTGGTGCGAATCGCCGACAGCAGCGTGCGCGAGCGCTTGTCCTCGACTTTGCCGTCCAGCAGATCGGCACTCATGCGGATGGCACTGAGTGGCGTGCGCAAGTCATGGCCCAGTACGGCGATGAACTGCTCGCGCAGACGGCCCATTTCGTTGGCATTGGCCAGCGCGGTTTTGGTCGCGTGCAAATGGCCTTGGGTATCCAGGCTCATCGCAATCAGTTGGGCGAAGAGGGTGAGGGTCTTTTCGATGGCCGGGTCGTCGAGGTTCGCCGGCACCGAATCAATGGCGCACAGCGTGCCAAAGAACTCGCCATCGGCCTTGATGATCGGAATGGAAATGTAGCTTTCCAGACCGTAGGTTTTCGGCGTGTGATGCGTGGAGAACAGCGGGTGCTGGCTGGCATGCCCGAAGATCACCGGCTGATGGTGCTGACGGATCTCATGACAAATCGTCGATTCGAGCACCAGCTCGCCGCCGGGCAACAAGCCGAAGTCTATCGAGTCATCCACGGCGCAGGCGATCCACTTGCTCTCGGTGACCCGCGCTACGGCGGCGAAGCGCATACCGGTGATGTGCTTGACCATGCTCAGGATCACCGGCACAGCGTCGATGCTGCCGATGGCCTGGAGGTCGGAGGAGAAATCTGTCTGGGGCATGGCCGGCGCTTCGCGAAAGTGTCGCCAGAGACTATCGGTAATTGCCGGCCTTGCCTAATGAACCTGCAAAAAGGGCGCCGGGAAAACTCCCGGCGCTCTGTGTGGTGCTTGCTGAGCGCTATCGCCTCAGAACTTGTACTTGGCCGTCATCATGTAGCTGCGCGGGGTGCCGTAGTTATCGGTCGAGCCCCAGGTCACGTCGGTGCCGATCGAGGAATAGTACTTGCGGTCAAAGATGTTGTTGGCGTTGACCTGCAGGTCGAGGTGCTTGTTGACCTCGTAACCGGCCATCAGGTCGGTGACCGCGTAGCCGCCCTGTTCAAGGCGATAGCTGCCGCCGTTGGCCAGGGCGATGTCGTTGTACATGCGGCTCTGCCAGTAGACGTTGCCGCCCACGCGCAGTTTTTCCAGCGGGCCTTTGAAACGATACACGGTGGAGACCTTGAACAGGTGCTCGGGCATGTCGGTGTCGAATTTCTGGTTATTGTTGGCCGGGTTTTCGTCCTTGATGTAGTGGGCGCGGGTGTAGGTGTAGCCGGCGCCGACTTGCCATTGCTCGGTCAGTGCCCCTTGCAGTTCCATGTCCACGCCTTGGGCGCGAACCTTGCCGGAGGTTTCATAGCAGGTCAGTTCCGGGCAGCCGAGCTGGGTTGATGCCTGGGTGGCGCGGTTGGTCTGGTCCATCTGGAACACTGCCACGCTGCCGTTCAGCGCGCCGTCGAAATATTCGCCCTTGATACCGACTTCGTAGTTTTCACCGACGATCGGCTCAAGCACTTTGCCGCCGAGGTCCTTCTGGGTTTGCGGGGTGAAGATGTCGGTGTAGCTGGCGTAGACCGAGTGATGGTCATCGAGTTTGTAGATCAGGCCGGCGTAACGGGTCAGGTTGCGCGTGACCTTGAAGTCACCGTCGGCACTGCGATCGTCGTAGTCATACCAGTCCAGACGACTGCCGAGGATCAGCGTCAGCGGATCGGCCAGGCTCAAGCGCGTGGTCAGGTAAACCGCGTCCTGGGTGGTGACGTTGCGCGACTTGCCGCTACGGACGAAGTCAGGCTTGGGCGCGGCGATCGGCAGGCCGGTGTCGTAGGGCGCGTATTCCTTGGTGGTGGCGTCGTACACGCGATTGCTCGCGCCGACTACCAACTCGTGGGTGCGGCCGAACGCTTCGAACGGGCCGCTGGCGAAACCGTCGAAGGCGCGTTGCTTGTCGGTGTGGTGCGATTGGTAGGCGGTGGTTTCCAGCGGGCCGTCGTAGCGCGACAAATACGTGCCGGAGAATTCGCCTTCGGTTGTCGAAGTGGAACCGCCAACATGCAGTTTCCAGTCGTTGTCGAAACGGTGTTCGACTTCACCGAATACGGTGTCGACTTGCAGCTTGCGGTTTTCCCAGTCGGTGCCCGGGTAAGTGGAGCGGGGCAGGTCGAGGTGGTGGCCGTCTTCGCCGATCGGCAGGCCGCCTCAGAAATAGTTGGTCTGATCGTTCTGCCGGGAGAAACCGAGGGTCGCCGTGGTGCTGTCGCTCAGGTCGGCTTCACCGATGGCGTAGAACAGGCCGTGATCGTTTTCTTCCTTGTCGCGGAAACTGTCGGCGCCCTGATACGACGTCACCACCCGGCCACGCAGGGTGCCGCTGTCGTTCAGCGGGCTGGAGGCATCGACCTCGCCACGGTAGTCATCCCAGCTGCCGGCGGCGCCGGTGAGGGTCACGCGCTGATCAGCGGTCGGGCGTTTGCGCACCATGTTGATCGCCGCCGACGGGTTGCCGGCACCGGTGACCAGGCCGGTCGCGCCACGGACGATTTCCACCCGATCAAACATCGCCAGGTTCGGTTGCACCGCCAGGGTGTACGGCGAATACGAGCTGGGCAGGCCGTCGTACATGATGTTGTCGATGTCGAAACCGCGCGCCTTGTAAGTCTGCCGGCCCGGGCCGCTGGCCTCGCTGAGGAACAGCCCCGGCGTGCCGCGCACCACGTCGTTGACGCTGGTCATGTTCTGGTCGTCCATGCGCTGACGAGTGATCACCGTCACCGCCTGCGGCGTTTCGCGCATGGTCAGCGACAGCTTGGTCGCGGTCTGCATCGGGCCGGTGGTGTAGGACTGCGTGTCTTCGGTGGTGCTGCTCATCTGCGTAGCGCCGATTTCGGTCGCTTGCAGTTCCAGCGGGCCATTGGCTGGCGCAGTGGCTGCGGTTTCTTCAGCCAACGCAGGAGCGATGCTGGCCATGCCGATGGCGATTGCGAGGAGGTTAGGTGAAAGGTTCGAACGGCGGTGAATGGTGTGAAACGACATCTATCTGCTTCCCCAAGATTTACCCAAACGAACTAATGCGAGTGCATGTAAGAATTATTCGCATTAGTATGTCGGAAGTTTCCGGGGGAATAAACCCGTACGAGGCAGTTAGTTAATGATTTTTTCAC
>NZ_WBRZ01000066.1:0-22054 GCF_008923895.1 Pseudomonas sp. GXM4 | reverse complement strand
GCTCCCACAGGTTCGGTCTGTATCCTGTGGGAGCGAGCCTGCTCGCGAATTTTTTGGAGGCAAGAACATGCGTGTATGGATCGATGCCGACGCCTGTCCGCGGGCGGCGAAGGATCTGGTGGTGAAGTTCGCGTTAAAGCGCCAGTTCGAAGTGGTGCTGGTAGCCGGGCAGCCGCAGACCAAACCGGGGCTGGCCATCGTCAAACTGATCGTGGTGCCGAGCGGGCCGGATGCGGCGGATGATTATCTGGTCGAGCATGCGGTGCCCGGCGAACTGGTGATCTGCAGCGATATTCCGCTGGCCGATCGGCTGGTGAAGAAGGGCGTGGCGGCGCTGGATCCGCGCGGCAAGGAGTTCGATGCGCAGAACATGGGTGAGCGTCTGGCAGTGCGTAACCTGTTCACCGACCTCAGAGAGCAGGGCCAGATGAGCGGCGGGCCGGCGCCGTTTGGCGAACGCGAGAAGCAGGCGTTTGCCAATGCGCTGGATCGGATCCTGACCCGACTCACCCGCACGCCCTGAGTCTTGCACAATCGCTGTGGGAGCGAGCCTGCTCGCGAAATCTGTGTGTCATACAACCTGATGTTGGCTGATACAACGCATTCGCGAGCAAGCTCGCTGCCACATTTGGTTTCATCTACGGCGAGGGATCAAGCGTCGTTTTCGTGAGTCAGTTCGAGCACGCGGTCGACCAGTTTGTTGATCCCCGAAGCCGCTTCACTGATGGTCTGCGCCAGCATGTACGCCGGGGTGGTGACCAGTTTGCGCGCCTTGTCTTCGACGATTTCGGTCACAGCGCACTCTTCGTGGGTGGCGCCCATTTTGTTCATGGCCGCAGCGGTGTCGGCGTCGTTGCCGATGGTGCAGGTCACGCCCGGGCCATAGATTTTCGCTGCCAGCGCCGGGGAGATGCAGATCAGCCCGACCGGTTTGCCCGCTTCGGCAAATGCTTCGGCCAGGGCCAGCACTTCAGGTTGCACGGTGCAGCCGGCGCCTTCGATCGCGAAGTTCGACAGGTTCTTTGCCGCGCCGAAACCGCCGGGCACGATCAGTGCGTCGAAATCCTCGACATCGGCGTCGCGGATATCCTTGACGTTGCCCCGGGCAATCCGCGCCGATTCCACCAGTACGTTGCGCGATTCCGGCATTTCTTCGCCGGTCAGGTGGTTGATCACATGCAATTGCGCGATGTTTGGCGCGAAGCACTGCACCTGTGCGCCGCGCTGGTCGAGGCGCAGCAGGGTGATGACACTTTCCTGGATTTCGGCGCCGTCGTACACGCCACTGCCGGACAGGATCACTGCAACTTTTTTGCTCATGGGCTTCTCTCCAGATTCATGGCGCTCAATGTCCCTCAAATCGTCGCGCGTGGCCATAGGGGCATGGCTGACGCGCGCGGGAACAGAGCGCTCTCTCAATGGATCGCAACGGCGGCGGGGTGTTCATTATTTGCCTTGAATGCGCATGGCAGTCGCCAGCGAATGGCTTATTCGGCTGGCGTTTTCGGCCCGGCAGGAGGGGTCGCTTCGGCCTGGCGCAACTGCTCTGCTTCGGCGGCCTTGGCGAGCTGCTCGTCCTGATAGATTTTCTTCGCCAGTTGCGCATTCTTGAAGCGGCGCCGCAGCCACAGGCCCAGCCCGAGGATCAGCAAGGCGCCGAGCACCCACAGCTCGTACTTCTTGATGCTGCCGAGCATGCCTTCCAGCACTGCGCCGAAGTGGTAAGCCGCCGCAGCCAGCGCGGTGGCCCAGATCGCCGCGCCGATGCCGTTGAGCAGCAAGTAACGTCCCGGTGGATAACCGGACAGGCCGATCGCCACCGGCATCACCGTGCGCAGGCCATAAACGAAGCGGAAGCTCAGGACCCAGATGTCCGGATGTTTGCGGATGTGCTCCAGCGCACGGTCGCCCATCATCTGCCAGCGCGGTTTGCGCGCGAGCAATTTGCGCCCGTGCTTGCGCCCCAGGAAGTACCACAGCTGATCACCGGCATAACTGCCGAAAAACGCCACGACCACCACCAGGTTGATGTCCATGTATCCACGGAACGCAAGGAAGCCTGCGAGCACCAGAATGGTTTCGCCTTCGAAGAACGTGCCGAGAAACAAGGCAAAGTAGCCAAAGTCGTGCAGAAATTGTTGGAGCATTGTCTGGGTGCTGGCGAAATGAACGCGCAGCCTAACCCTTCGGGCACATTCATGAAAGTGTCCAAATGTGTCTCGACGTGAACATTTCCTACATCGACAATGGATTGCGGCTACCTGTCACAGAGCACACATAACTGTCATCTGTTAGTCATAATGGCCGTCTATAACTGTCACGCTCGCCCGTTTGCCCGGGCTCAGGAGTCTGCCGTGAGCTTTACCCCCGCCAATCGTCTGTTCCCTGCCACTCGTCTGCGTCGCAATCGTCGTGATGATTTTTCGCGGCGCCTGGTGCGTGAAAACGTATTGACGGTCGATGATCTGATTCTGCCGGTGTTCGTGCTCGACGGTGAAAACCGCCGCGAAGCCGTGGCCTCGATGCCGGGCGTCGAGCGACTGACCATTGATCTGCTGCTTGAAGAAGCGGCGAAGTGGGTCGAGCTGGGCATTCCGGCGCTGGCGCTGTTCCCGGTTACCCCGCCTGAACTGAAATCCCTCGATGCCGCCGAAGCCTGGAATCCCGAAGGCATCGCCCAGCGCGCCACTCGCGCCCTGCGTGAGCGGTTCCCGGAGCTGGGCGTGATCACTGACGTCGCGCTGGACCCGTTCACCACCCACGGTCAGGACGGCATTCTCGACGAAGACGGCTACGTGCAGAACGACATCACCGTCGATGCGCTGGTGCGTCAGGCGCTGTCCCATGCCGAAGCCGGCGCGCAGGTGGTGGCGCCGTCGGACATGATGGACGGTCGCATCCAGGCGATTCGTGAGGCGCTGGAAATTGCCGGCCACGTCAACGTGCGCATCATGGCCTACTCGGCCAAATATGCCAGCGCCTACTACGGGCCTTTCCGCGATGCCGTGGGTTCGGCGTCGAACCTCGGCAAGGCCAACAAGGCCTCTTATCAGATGGACCCGGCCAACAGTGACGAAGCGCTGCACGAAGTCGGTGCCGACTTGTCCGAAGGTGCGGACATGGTCATGGTCAAACCGGGCATGCCCTACCTGGACATTCTTTTTCGCGTCAAAGATGCCTTCAAGGTGCCGACCTTCGTCTATCAGGTCAGTGGCGAATACGCCATGCACATGGCCGCTATCCAGAATGGCTGGTTGAGCGAAGCGGTGATCCTCGAGTCACTGACCGCCTTTAAACGTGCCGGTGCAGATGGCATCCTGACTTACTTTGCCGTTCGTGCCGCTCAATTGTTACGAGAGCAGAAATAGCCCTCCCAGGAACATTCCATGAATACCGAAGGACTCACTGAAGTTGCCGTAAAAGAAGCTCAGCCGGTTGTCGAGCAAATCACCGAAACCCCGCCGGAACTGGAGCCTGCGCCACCCGCGCCGGTTGCCGAAACCGCTGTGGCGGTACCGGCGATCGCCATTCCCGGCCTGGATGACAGCAGCCTGTACATCCACCGCGAGCTTTCGCAATTGCAGTTCAACATCCGCGTGCTGGAACAGGCGCTGGACGAGTCCTACCCGTTGCTGGAGCGGCTGAAGTTCCTGCTGATCTTCTCCAGCAACCTCGACGAATTCTTCGAAATCCGCGTCGCCGGGCTGAAAAAGCAGATCACTTTTGCCCGCGAGCAGGCCGGCGCTGACGGCTTGCAGCCGCATCAGGCGCTGGCGCGGATCAGCGAGCTGGTCCACGGTCACGTCGACCGCCAGTACGCGATCCTTAACGATATTCTGCTGCCGGAGCTGGAAAAGCATCAGGTTCGCTTCATCCGTCGGCGCAACTGGACGACCAAGCTCAAGACCTGGGTCCGGCGCTATTTCCGCGACGAGATCGCGCCGATCATCACCCCGATCGGCCTCGACCCGACGCACCCGTTCCCGCTGCTGGTGAACAAGAGCCTGAACTTCATCGTCGAGCTCGAAGGCATCGACGCCTTCGGGCGCGACTCCGGTCTGGCGATCATCCCGGCGCCGCGCCTGCTGCCACGGATCATCAAGGTCCCGGAAGAAGTCGGCGGTGCCGGCGACAACTATGTGTTCCTGTCGTCGATGATCCACGCCCACGCCGATGACCTGTTCCAGGGCATGAAGGTCAAAGGCTGCTACCAGTTTCGTCTGACCCGAAACGCCGACCTGGCGCTCGATTCCGAAGACGTCGAAGACCTCGCTCGCGCCCTGCGTGGCGAGCTGTTCTCGCGGCGTTACGGTGACGCGGTGCGTCTGGAAGTCGCCGACACTTGCCCGAAACACCTCTCGGACTATCTGCTCAAGCAGTTCAACCTGAGCGAGACCGAGCTTTACCAGGTCAACGGCCCGGTCAACCTGACGCGTCTGTTCAGCATCACCGGTCTGGACAGCCATCCGGAGCTGCAATACACGCCGTTCACCCCGCAGATCCCGAAACTGCTGCAGAACAGCGAAAACATCTTCAGTGTGGTCAGCAAGCAGGACATCCTCTTGCTGCACCCTTTCGAGTCGTTCACCCCGGTGGTCGACCTGCTGCGTCAGGCCGCGAAAGACCCGCATGTGTTGGCCGTACGGCAAACGCTTTACCGCTCCGGCGCCAACTCGGAAATCGTCGATGCGCTGGTCGACGCCGCGCGTAACGGCAAGGAAGTCACCGCGGTGATCGAGCTGCGTGCGCGCTTTGACGAGGAATCCAACCTGCAACTGGCCAGCCGTCTGCAAGCGGCCGGTGCGGTGGTGATCTACGGCGTGGTCGGCTTCAAGACCCACGCCAAGATGATGCTGATCCTGCGCCGTGAGGCTGGCGAGATCGTCCGTTATGCGCATCTCGGTACCGGCAACTACCACGCCGGTAATGCCAAGCTCTACACCGACTACAGCCTGCTGACCTCCGACGACGCTTTGTGCGAAGACGTCGGCAAACTGTTCAGCCAGTTGATCGGCATGGGCAAGACGCTGCGCATGAAAAAGCTGCTGCATGCGCCGTTCACCCTGAAGAAGGGCATGCTCGACATGATTGCCCGCGAAACCCAGTTCGCCCTCGAAGGCAAACCGGCGCACATCATCGCCAAGTTCAACTCGCTGACCGATCCGAAGATCATCCGCGCGCTGTACAAGGCCAGCCAGTCCGGCGTGCGCATCGATCTGGTGGTGCGCGGCATGTGCTGCCTGCGTCCGGGCATCGCTGGGGTTTCGCACAACATTCATGTGCGCTCGATCATCGGCCGCTTCCTCGAGCACACGCGAGTGTTCTACTTCCTCAACGGCGGCGACGAGCAGATGTTCCTTTCCAGCGCCGACTGGATGGAGCGCAACCTCGACAAGCGCGTCGAGACTTGCTTCCCGGTGGAAGGCAAGAAGCTGCTGACCCGCGTCAAGAAGGAGCTGGAGCTGTACCTGACCGACAACACCCACAGCTGGAGTTTGCAATCGGACGGCCGCTACATTCGCAACACGCCAACCGGCAACCAGAACCCGCGCAGTGCGCAGGCGACGTTGCTGGAGCGGTTGGGCAGCCCGATATTGCCGGTGAGCAGCTGACCTTCAGCCCAATAAAAAGGCGATCCCTCGGGATCGCCTTTTTTGTACCTGCACTGATTCCGACCTGTGGCGAGGGGATTTATCCCCGTTGGGCGCGAAGCGACCCCTTGAGTCAAAATCGGGCCTGCTGCGCAGGCCAGCGGGGATAAATCCCCTCGCCACAATCAGTGTCAATGCACCGTGAGAACAATCCCCACCCGCGTCAACCAGTCCGCCTCAAGCCCGAAATCCGCCTGGGTCAGCTGATTTTCATCCAGCCAGTTCTCCGGGAATTCCACATCGAGATGGTCGCCATTGGCATGCAGCGCCACCTGCGGCATCGCCTGGGTTCCGCGAATGTGATGGAACAGAATGGCGAACCGCAGCAGCACGCACAGGCGAATCAGCTTGATGCCGTCATCGCCGAATTCGGCGAACTTGTCCTTGGGAATATTGCGCCGGTGCCCGCGCACCAATAGCGCGAGCATCTGCTGATCCTCGCGGGAGAAGCCGGCCAGATCGGAGTGCTCGATCAGGTAGGCACCGTGCTTGTGGTAGTGATAGTGAGCGATGTCGAGGCCGACTTCGTGCACTTTCGCCGCCCAGCCGAGCAGTTCGCGCCAGATACCGTCCTCCAGCTCCCAGTCGACGGCGACCTGATCGAACGCGTGCAGGGCCTTGCGTTCGACCCGCGCCGCTTGTTCCAAATCGACGTGATAGCGCTCCATCAGCGAGGTCAGGGTGCGTTCGCGCACGTCTTCGTGATGATGGCGGCCGAGCAGGTCGTAGAGCACGCCTTCACGCAGCGCGCCTTCGCAATGATCCATGCGTTGCAGTTCGAGGGCGTCGAAGATCGCTTCGAGAATCGCCAGGCCCGCCGGGAAGATCGCCCGACGGTCAGGCTTGATGCCTTCGAAGTCGATCTTGTCGGCGTCGCCGAGCTTGAACAGCTTGCGCTTGAGCCACGCCAGGCCTTCGGCGTTGACCTCGCCGCTGCCGTGGCCGCCAGCCTTCAGGGCCAGGCCGATGGCGCGAATCGTACCGGAGGAGCCGATGGCTTCATCCCAGGTCAGGCGATGCAGGGCGTGCTCGATGCTCATGATTTCCAGGCGCGCCGCCGTGTAGGCCTGGGCGTAGCGGGCCGGGGTGATCTTGCCGTCCTTGAAATAACGCTGTGTGAAACTCACGCAGCCCATCTGCAGGCTTTCGCGCAGCAACGGCTCGAAGCGCTGGCCGATGATGAATTCGGTACTGCCGCCGCCGATGTCGGCGACCAAACGTTTGCCTGGGGTGTCGGCGAGTGTGTGCGAAACGCCGAGATAGATCAGGCGCGCTTCTTCACGGCCGGAGATGACTTCAACCGTGTGGCCGAGGATTTCCTCGGCGCGGCGGATGAATTCGCCACGGTTGCGCGCTTCACGCAGGGCGTTGGTGCCGACGATGCGCACGGCACCGAGCGGCATACCGTTGATCAGTTGCGCAAAGCGCTTGAGGCAATCGAGGCCGCGCTGCATCGATTCTTCGTTGAGCTGGCGCGCATCGTCGATGCCGGCGGCCAGTTGCACCTTCTCGCCGAGGCGCTCGAGAATGCGGATTTCGCCGTTCTGGGCCTTGGCCACGACCATGTGAAAGCTGTTGGAGCCCAGGTCGATTGCGGCGATCAGGGACAGATTCTTGGCTTGGGATTGCGGCATGGTCAGGGGGTCTCGGTCGATAACCCCGACATCGTGCCACGATCAAACGCTGGCGCCAACGCGCATGGTTCAAACCTGATCGTTCCTGCGCTCTGCGTGGGAATGCAGCCCGGGACGCTCCGCGTCCCAAAAGCGGACGCAGAGCGTCCGGTGAGGCATTCCGACGCGGAGCGTGGGAACGATCAGGATGAGGCTGCTTCAGGCTGTCGCTTCCACCGTGCCAATAAAGTTCGCCAGCTCGGCCGTCTGCGGATTGGCAAACAACACCTTCGGATCGCCCACCTCATGCACCTTGCCATGGTGCATGAACACCAGTTTGTCGCCCACCTCTCGGGCAAAGCGCATCTCGTGGGTGACCATGATCAGCGTCATGCCTTCCTTGGCCAACTGTCGCACCACGCTGAGCACTTCATTGACCAGTTCCGGGTCCAGTGCCGAAGTGATTTCATCGCACAGCAGCACCTTCGGCGACATCGCCAAAGCCCGGGCAATCGCCACCCGCTGTTGCTGCCCGCCGGACAGGCGATCCGGAAAGGCATCGAATTTCTCCCCGAGCCCGACTCGCTCGAGCATTTCCCGCGCCAGTTCGGCAGCCTTGGTCTTGGGTACTTTCTGCACCACTTGCGGCGCGAGCATGACGTTCTCCCCGACGGTCAGGTGCGGGAACAGGTTGAACTGCTGGAAGACCATGCCGACCTTCTGTCGCAGGCTGCGCAGATCAGCGCGGGCGGCGTCGAGGTATTCGCCGTCGACTTCGATCACGCCGTCGTTGATCGACTCCAGGCCGTTGAGTGTGCGCAACAGAGTCGATTTGCCCGAGCCGCTGCGGCCGATGATCGCCACGACCTGGCCTTCCTCGACGCTGAGATCGATGCCTTTGAGTACGTGGTGATCGCCGTAGTATTTATGCAGGGCGGAAATTCTAAGCAGAGGCATGCAGTCTCCTTTCCAGGTAGCGCGCACTGAGGGACAAGGGGTAGCAGAGCAGGAAGTAGCCGAGGGCGACGAGGCCGTAGACCATGAACGGTTCGAACGTGGCATTGGCGAGCATGCCGCCGGTCTTGGTCAGTTCGGTGAAGCCGATGATCGAGGTCACCGCTGTGCCTTTGACCACTTGCACCGAGAAGCCTACGGTCGGCGCCACGGCGATGCGCAGCGCTTGCGGCAGAATCACGTAGCGCAATTGCTCGAGCGGATTGAGCGCCAGGCTCGACGAAGCTTCCCACTGACCGTGGGGAATGGCCTCGACGCAGCCGCGCCAGATCTCTGCCAGATAGGCGCTGGTGAACAAGGTCAAAGCGATCGCGGCGGCCATCCACGGCGAAATCTCGATCCCGGCCAGCGCCACACCGAAGAACACCAGAAACAGCTGCATCAGCAGTGGCGTGCCCTGAAACAGCTCGATCCAGGTGCGGGCGATGCTGCTGGGCAGCGTGTTCTTGGAGATGCGCATCACCAGAATCAGCAGGCCGACGAGGCCGCCGCCAATGAACGCCACCAGTGACAGCGCCAGCGTCCACTGCAGGCCGGTGAGCAGGTTGCGCAGGATGTCCCAGAAAGTGAAATCGCTCATTGGCTGCTCCTCGCAATGAACCGGCGGCCGATCCAGTTGAGCAACTGGCGGATCAGCAGCGCCATGCACAGATAGATCAGGGTGGTCAGCGCATAGGTTTCAAAGGCGCGGAAGTTGCGTGACTGAATGAAGTTGGCGGCGAAGCTCAATTCTTCCGTGGCGATCTGCGAACACACCGCCGAACCGAGCATGACGATGATGATCTGGCTGCTCAGCGCCGGCCAGACCTTGCCCAGCGCTGGCAGCAGGACGACGTGGCGGAACGCTTCGAAGCGGGTCATCGCCAGTGCCGCTGCCGCTTCCAGCTGCCCGCGCGGAATCGCCTGGATGCCGGCGCGGATGATTTCGGTCGAATAGGCGCCAAGGTTGATCACCATCGCCAGCACCGCCGCCTGCCACTCGGAGATCTGCATGCCGAGCGACGGCAGGCCGAAGAAGATGAAGAACAGTTGCACCAGAAACGGCGTGTTGCGGATCAACTCGACGTAGACGCCGAAGATCGCCGAGAACGGGCGGATCTGCCACGCCCGCACCAGCGCCCCGACAATGCCCACGCCGACCCCGAGCAGCGCGCCGATGGCGGTCAGCTCAAGGGTGAACAGTGCGCCGCGCAGCAGCAGGTCGGTGTTTTCCACCACCGGCAAAAAATCGAACTGATAAGCCATGAACGTCTCCCGCGCAGTCGATCAGAGATCGGCCGGCAGCGGCTCTTTCAGCCAGGTCTGCGAGTTCTTTTCCAGCGCGCCGTCAGCCTTGGCGGTGTTGAGGATGTCGTTGACCTTGGCCAGCAACGCCGCTTCGTTCTTGTTCACACCGACGTAGACCGGCGAATCCTTGAGCTTCACTTTCAGCGCCGGTACGCGCTTGGGGTTCTTCTCGCTGATGGCCACCATCACCACGTTGCCGCTGGCGATCAGATCGACCTGGCCTGCCAGATAAGCAGCGATGGTCGAGTTGTTGTCTTCGAAACGTTTGATGGTCACGCCTTCGGGGGCGACTTTGCTCAGCTCGATGTCTTCGATGGCGCCCCGGGTGACGCTGATGGTCTTGCCCTTGAGGTCGTCGAGGCTGGTGATCGCAGCGTCTGGCGGGCCGAACACGGCGAGGTAGAACGGCGCATAGGCGCGGGAGAAGTCGATGACCTTCTCGCGCTCGGCGTTTTTGCCGAGGCTGGAAATCACCAGATCGACTTTGCCGGTGGTGAGGAACGGGATGCGGTTGGTGCTGTTGACCGGGGTCAGTTCGAGTTTGACCTTGAGTTGGTCAGCGAGCAGTTTCGCCGTGTCGATATCCAGGCCGCGCGGCTTCATGTCCGGGCCGACCGAGCCGAACGGCGGGAAGTCCTGGGGCACGGCGACTTTCAGCGTGCCGCGTTTGACCACGTCGTCCAGACCGTCGGCGTGAGCGGGGGCCTGGCACAGCAGCAGGCCGGCAAACAGGGAAGCGAGGAGGGCGCTGTAACGCTGGGTCATGAACAATCTCCGGATCGGCGGGAAGTGGTTGCTGCGATCGGACAGAGCATGGGCCGTGCCAACAGGCGGATTTCGCCCCGGCAGGCCGCGGCATCAGCGGCTTGGTTCGGTCTTACTGGTCTGAACAGTCAACTCGGTTTTCGCACTGCGATGGCGCATCGGCAGTGCGCGCCGAACCCCGCTGGGGCACGACTTGCCGGACTCGACGAATAGCTTTACAACTAGCCGCACCTTGGCCCTGACGCGTCCGCACATCATGAATTCGATCTCCCGCGCCGTACCCGAAGTGGCGCTGCAAGCGATCCGCAAACTGATCACCGAACAGGGCTTCGGCGCTGGCGATGCGTTGCCTTCGCAACGGGATCTGGCGCTGCAACTGGGCGTCAGTCGGGCATCGTTGCGTGAAGCGCTGTCGTCGCTCAGTGCACTGGGCGTGGTCAGCATTCAGCCGGGCAAGGGCGTGTTCGTGCAGTCACCGGTCGAATTGTCGCGCGGCGACAACGCGCCAGGCTGGTCGTTTGCGGCGCAGGCATCACCGCTGGATATCTTTCAATTGCGCTATGCGCTCGAAGGGTTTGCAGCAGGGTTGGCGGCGGTGACGTTGAGCACGTTCGATCTGGATGCGCTGGAAGACAACGTTGCGGCCATGCGCGAGCAATTGAAGCTCGGCGACTTTGAGGCAGCGGCGAAACTCGACTTCGAATTCCACCGACGCATCCTTCTTGCCAGCGGTAATCAGGCGATGCTGAGCATTCTCACCGCCAGCGCCGAGATCTTCCTCGAAAGCCAGAAACTGCCGTTCATTCGCGCCGAGCGCGCGATGGAAACCTGGCAGGAACATCGCAAGATCCTCCGTGCCCTGGCGCGCCGCGCGTCGGGGGCGGCGCAGAAAGCCATGCAGGAACATGTGCGCAACGCCGCCCTGCGTACCGGAATCGCCTTCATCGCTCCCGCCACGGCGTGAGTTGAGCTATACCCAAACTCATCAAGGGCCATAGCAACACTCAATCATCTGCGGCTTCCTGAACAAGGGAAGGGCGGCTATGATGGGCCACGTTTTTTTGCTTACAACCTGGAGAATTCCATGAGCAGCGATCTGATCAAACACGTTAGCGACGCTAGCTTCGAAGCCGACGTACTCAAGGCCGAAGGCGCTGTCCTGGTCGACTACTGGGCTGAATGGTGCGGCCCTTGCAAAATGATCGCACCGGTTCTGGACGAGATTGCCGAGACTTACAAAGGCAAGCTGACCGTCGCCAAACTGAACATCGACGAAAACCAGGAAACCCCGGCCAAGCATGGCGTGCGTGGTATCCCGACGCTGATGCTGTTCAAGAACGGCAACGTTGAAGCGACCAAGGTCGGCGCACTGTCGAAGTCGCAGCTGGCGGCGTTCCTCGACGCCAACATCTGAGCGTCGCAGTAAAACGCTGAAAAAAAGCCCCGCAAATCGCGGGGCTTTTTGCGTATTCAGGGCTAGACGCTCCGAAACTCAGGTGGTACATTCGGCCCCGCACTGGTTTCTCCAATGCCCCCTGCTAGCCGTCGCCGACGCACTCCTTTTCGAATTAGTTCGCGATCCTGTCGCCTTCTCCGCGGCGCGGCCTCATTAAGCCAAAAGCTTAATTTCCCCCCTCCATAAATGATTACGTCATTCCTATATGAATCTGACTGAACTCAAGCAAAAGCCGATTACCGAACTGCTCGAATTGGCCGAACAGATGGGCATAGAAAATATGGCCCGTTCGCGCAAGCAGGACGTGATTTTCTCCCTGCTGAAAAAGCACGCGAAAAGCGGCGAGGAAATCTCCGGTGATGGCGTGCTGGAGATTCTCCAGGACGGCTTCGGCTTCCTGCGCTCCGCAGACGCTTCCTACCTCGCCGGTCCTGACGACATCTACGTCTCGCCGAGCCAGATCCGCCGCTTCAACTTGCGCACCGGTGACACCATCGTTGGCAAGATCCGCCCTCCGAAGGAAGGCGAGCGGTATTTCGCCCTGCTCAAGGTCGACACGATCAACTTCGATCGTCCGGAGAACGCGAAAAACAAGATTCTCTTCGAGAACCTGACGCCGCTGTTCCCGACCGTGCGCATGAAGATGGAAGCCGGCAACGGTTCCACCGAAGATTTGACCGGTCGCGTGATCGACCTGTGCGCACCGATCGGCAAAGGCCAGCGTGGTCTGATCGTCGCACCGCCGAAAGCCGGTAAAACGATCATGCTGCAGAACATCGCAGCGAACATCGCCCGTAACAATCCTGAAGTTCACCTGATCGTGCTGTTGATCGACGAGCGTCCGGAAGAAGTGACCGAAATGCAGCGCACCGTGCGCGGCGAAGTGGTTGCCTCGACCTTCGACGAGCCGCCGACCCGTCACGTGCAGGTTGCTGAAATGGTGATCGAGAAGGCCAAGCGCCTGGTCGAACACAAGAAAGACGTGGTGATCCTGCTCGACTCCATCACTCGTCTGGCCCGTGCCTACAACACCGTGATCCCGAGCTCCGGCAAGGTATTGACCGGTGGTGTCGATGCCCACGCCCTCGAGAAGCCGAAGCGTTTCTTCGGTGCCGCGCGTAACATCGAAGAAGGCGGCTCGCTGACCATTATCGCCACCGCGCTGGTTGAAACCGGCTCGAAGATGGACGAAGTGATCTACGAAGAATTCAAGGGTACCGGCAACATGGAACTGCCTCTGGATCGCAAGATCGCCGAGAAGCGTGTGTTCCCGGCCATCAACATCAACCGCTCCGGCACCCGCCGCGAAGAGTTGCTGACCGCCGACGACGAACTGCAGCGCATGTGGATTCTGCGCAAGCTGCTGCACCCGATGGACGAAGTGGCCGCCATCGAGTTCCTGGTCGACAAGCTGAAGACGACCAAGACCAACGACGAGTTCTTCTTGTCGATGAAACGCAAGTAGTGCGCAGCTGATAAAAGGAGCGCTCCGCAAGGGGCGCTTTTTTTGTCGGCGATTTATTTGTATCTGGATTGAAGTATGCGCGGCTGCTAACGTCGCGCCTTCAAGGGATTCTGTATCCAGAACAGGTAAGGTTTTTCATGCACACGTTTGGCAATCGCCGTGATATCGACGGCTTACGCGCGCTCGCGGTACTTCCCGTCGTGCTGTTTCATTTCGGATTCAATACATTCAGCGGCGGCTTCGTCGGCGTGGATGTTTTCTTCGTCATCTCCGGATTTCTGATCACCTCGATCCTGTTCCGCGAAATCAGCGCCCAGCGCTTCAGTTTTCTCGATTTCTGGGGGCGTCGCGCCCGGCGCATCCTGCCTGCGCTGACCTTGGTCGTAGTGGTGACACTGGCGCTTGGCTGGTTACTGCTGACCGCCAAGGACCTGTCAGACCTGGGGCGAACGATTCGCTACCAGTCGCTGTTCATATCCAACATCCTGTTCATGCGCGAGGACGGCTACTTCGCGCCGGCTTCCGATCTCAAACCCTTGCTGCATACCTGGTCGCTGGCCGTGGAGGAGCAGTACTACATCTTCTTCCCGCTGATGATGGTGCTGTTGATGCGGTACGTCCGGCATTGGCGCTGGATGCTGTTCGCCGTGCTGCTGGTGTCGTTCGGGCTGAACATCGTTTACATCGAGCGTCGGCCTGAATTCGCTTTCTTCTCCCTGCCGACCCGCGCCTGGGAATTGCTCTGCGGCGCCATGCTCGCAGTGTTGCCGGCAGCGAAGCACGCGCCGCGGCTTTGGGTTCGGCAGACGGTCGGACTGGCCGGCTTGGCAGCGGTGCTGCTGGCGGTATTCACTTTTGACAAAACCACGGTGTTCCCGGGCTGGGCGGCATTGGTACCGGTGCTTGGTACGACTGCGTTGATCTGGTCGGGCGCGCGCGGTCCGACACTGGCCGGCCAGTTGCTGAGCCTGCGGCCGATGGTGTGGATCGGTCTGTTGTCCTATTCGCTGTACCTGTGGCACTGGCCGATCTACGTGTATGCCAATGCCATCTCCATTGATGGCATCCAGCCGCCTGAAGCGCTCGGCTGGATCGCTCTGGCGGTCACTCTGGCGTGGCTGAGTCTGCGCTTTGTCGAACTGCCGTTTCGCGAGAAGCGTGTGTTTGCCAGCCGTAGCTCGGTATTGGTCGGCGGCCTGGCGTCGATTGCCGTCCTGGCGGTGGTCGGTTCGGCCATCCGTTCGGCGGACGGCGTACCGCAGCGTTTGAGCGGCAAGGCGCTTGAATATGCGCAGTCTCGTGAGTGGAAAGCCGGGCAAACCGACTGCATGCAGTTGAGCACGGACAAGGCGCTGGACAAGGTCTGTCTGGTGGGTGGCGATCAAGAGGTCGCCCCGACAAAGATGTTCTGGGGGGACAGTCACACCGCGGCCTTGTTGCCGGCCATTGCAGGCAATGCCGGTCGCGATGTACATCCGGTCTGGTTGTACAGCCTGACGGCATGCCCGCCGATTATCGACGAGCACCTGCGCCAGCAATGCAAAGACTTCAACAAGCGCAACATGGCGCTGGTACTCGAGCGAGGGATCAAGGACGTGGTTCTGGCGGCGAACTGGAGTCTATACATCTATGGTCGCGAAGATGGCGACGGCGATAAACAGTTTCTGCTTGATCGCAAAGACAACATGGCGCAAGCCGAGCAGCGTCTGGCGGTAGGGCTCAAGGCTCAAGTGGCTGAACTGCGAGCGGCAGGTGTACAAGTCTGGCTGTTCAAGGAAGTGCCACTGCAACACAAGAGCTTCATCGACCGTCTGACCAGTCTGGCGCGCATCGGTCGTTCGGCAGAAGGACTTGGTCGCCCGCTCAACGAACACTTGGCTCGCCAGCAGTTTTTCACTTCGTTGTTCGGCTCGATGAGCGCCGCTGATTCCGGGATTCATGTCATCGACCCAACGCCGCTGATGTGCAAGGACGGCCTGTGCATGATCGACGTCGACGGCCACTCGCAATACAAGGATGCCGATCATCTTTCCGACGCCGGCAGCGCCCGGTTGGGCCCGTTGTTTGCGCCGTTGCTGCTGGGCACAAGCCGCCATTGAGCGATGCCACGCACTGACGGGCTGCTGTTTGCCCGTCAGAGCAGGTAGGATGTACGCCTATTTTGAGGGTGCCATCGTCAATGAAATTCAAGGATCTTCGGGATTTCGTGCAGCAGCTTGAGCAGCGCGGAGAGTTGAAACGCATCCAGATTCCCGTCTCGCCGGTGCTGGAAATGACTGAGGTGTGCGACCGCACGCTGCGGGCCAAAGGCCCGGCATTGTTGTTCGAGAAGCCCACCGGTTACAACATTCCGGTGCTCGGCAACCTGTTCGGCACGCCCGAGCGCGTGGCCATGGGCATGGGCGCCGAGTCGGTCAGCGAACTGCGCGAAATCGGCAAGCTGCTGGCCTTTCTCAAGGAGCCGGAGCCGCCGAAGGGCTTGAAGGACGCGTGGTCGAAACTGCCGATCTTCCGCAAGATCATTTCGATGGCGCCAAAAGTCGTCAAAGACGCGGTGTGCCAGGAAGTGGTCATCGAAGGCGACGACGTCGATCTGGCGATGTTGCCGGTGCAGACCTGCTGGCCCGGCGACGTCGGTCCGCTGATCACTTGGGGCCTGACGGTCACCAAAGGTCCGAACAAGGAACGCCAGAACCTCGGTATCTACCGCCAGCAAGTGATCGGCCGCAACAAGGTGATCATGCGCTGGCTCAGCCATCGTGGCGGTGCTCTCGACTTCCGCGAGTGGTGCGAGAAGCATCCGGGCCAGCCGTTCCCGGTGTCCGTGGCCCTTGGCGCCGATCCGGCAACGATTCTCGGTGCCGTGACGCCGGTACCTGACAGCCTCTCCGAATATGCTTTCGCAGGGCTCTTGCGCGGTAACCGCACCGAACTGGTCAAGTGCAGGGGCAACGATCTGCAAGTGCCGGCCACCGCCGAAATCATCCTCGAAGGCGTGATCCATCCCGACGAAATGGCCGACGAAGGTCCGTATGGCGACCACACCGGTTACTACAACGAAGTCGACAGCTTCCCGGTGTTCACCGTCGAGCGCATCACCCACCGGACCAAACCGATCTATCACAGCACTTACACCGGCCGTCCGCCGGATGAGCCGGCGATTCTCGGCGTGGCGCTGAACGAAGTGTTCGTGCCGATCCTGCAGAAGCAGTTTCCGGAAATCACCGACTTCTACCTGCCGCCGGAAGGCTGCTCGTACCGCATGGCCGTGGTGACGATGAAGAAGTCGTATCCGGGGCATGCCAAGCGCGTGATGCTCGGCGTCTGGTCGTTTTTGCGACAGTTCATGTACACCAAGTTCGTTATCGTCACTGACGACGATATCAACGCCCGCGACTGGAACGACGTGATCTGGGCCATCACCACGCGCATGGACCCCAAGCGCGATACGGTGATGATCGATAACACGCCGATCGACTACCTCGACTTCGCCTCGCCGATTTCCGGCCTGGGCTCGAAAATGGGCCTGGATGCCACCCACAAGTGGCCGGGCGAAACCACCCGCGAGTGGGGCCGTGTGATCGTCAAGGACGACGCCGTCACCCAACGGATCGATGCCATCTGGAACCAGTTAGGAATAGATTGATGCGTGTAACCCTGCAGCCTTCCGGAGCAGTGCTCGAGATACAGCCCGGTGAGCGGATTCTCGACGGTGCGCGGCGCCTGGGCTATGACTGCCCGCAAAGCTGCCGCAACGGCAATTGCCACGTGTGTGCAGCGCTGCTGGTGGAGGGCCGCGTCGAGCAGGCCGGCAAAGTCCACGATCATGGCGAGTTCTACACCTGCATCGCCGCACCGCTGGAAGACTGCGTGCTGCTGTGGGATGGCGTGCTCGCGCTGGGTGAGCTGCCGGTGCGAAGCCTGTCGTGTCAGGTCATCGAGTGCCGCGAGGTCGGCGGCGACACCTGGCGCGTGCGCCTGCGGGCACCGGCGGGCAAGCCGCCGCGCTATCACGCCGGGCAATATTTGATGATCGAGCGTGAGAACGGTGAGAAGTCGGCGTTCTCCATGGCTTCGGCACCCCACGGCGGGCGTGATCTGGAAATCCATGTGCTGGCGCGCGAAACCAGTGCGTTGAGCCTGATCGAGCAGCTGCAACGCAACCCGCTGGTGCGTGTCGAGTTGCCGTTCGGTGACACACATCTTGCGGAGCTGCCCGACGGTCCTCTGGTGTTGATCGCCGCCGGCACCGGCATGGGCCAGATTCACAGCCTGATCGAACATTGCCGCGCCGAAGGCTTCAAGCATCCAGTGCATCTGTATTGGGGCGTACGCCGTCCAGAAGATTTTTATCAGATCGAGCACTGGGAGGAATGGCTGAAGCTGCCCAATCTGTTCCTGCACAAAGTGGTCAGCGACCAGTGCGGCTGGGAAGGGCGCTGCGGGATGTTGCACGAGGCGGTTTGCGAAGATTTCCCTGATCTGAAGCCGCTGCACGTCTATGCCAGCGGGTCGCCAGCGATGGTTTACGGCACCTTGGACGCGCTGGTCGAGGCGGGCATGGATGCGCATCAGATGCGCGCCGATGTGTTCGCCTACGCGCCGCGCTCCTGATACTTATAACTTGGTATATAGCCGATCGGTATTTACGTTAAACAGTAAATACCGCTAGGTTATATATCAATCAGGCGATTAATCAGTGGCACTTAAATTGCCTTAAAACATATGTGCCTTATTGTTACAGCGGTGCGTTCTATTAAGTAATTCTTCACCCGCGGGGAGCTGAACGCTATTCGCCATGAGCGCCATTGAAAACGCAATTCTGAACCTGGCTTACCCTCCGCGGCTCGATCTTGGGCCGCAGCTGACGCACGAACAACTTCTCGCTTCCATGCAATCGACCATGGCGCGCCACAAGGGCGGGCCGGTGTGGCTGTTCGCGTATGGTTCGCTGATCTGGCGCCCGGAATGCACGGCAGTCGAGCGCATGCGCGGTCGCGTGCATGGCTATCATCGCGGCTTGTACCTGTGGTCCCACGAGCATCGGGGCACGCCGGAAATGCCCGGTCTTGTGTTCGGTCTGGATCGCGGCGGTTCATGCAGTGGCTTTGCCTACCGCTTGCCGGAAGACAATCTCGATACCGCGCTGTATGCGCTGTGGAAACGTGAGATGCCGTTTCCGTCGTATCGCCCGCACTGGCTCAATTGCCGGCTCGAAGATGGCACTCAGGTGCAGGCCTTGGGATTCGTGCTGGAGCGTCATCTGCCGAGCTATGCCGGCAACCTGCCGGACCATGTGCTCAGCCAGGTGTTCGCCAGCGCCAGCGGGCGCTACGGCACCACTCGCGATTATGTCGAGCAGACCGCGCACGCCCTGCGTAGCCACGCCATGCCGGATCGAAATCTGGAGGCGCGGCTCAAGCGCTGTAAATCACACAGCGATCAGGCGACCGCTTCACGGCTCTGACTGGCGACTTGCTTGTGCCACAGCGTTGGCGCAAGGAAGGCCATCGCCAGCAGGCAAGCGCCGACCAGCAGCACGAAACCGCCATCCCAGCCGAAGTGGTCAACGGTGTAGCCCATCGCCGCACTGGCCGCGACCGAACCCCCCAGATAACCGAACAGACCGGTGAAGCCCGCTGCGGTACCGGCGGCTTTCTTCGGCGCCAGTTCCAGCGCTTGCAGGCCGATCAGCATCACCGGGCCGTAGATCAGGAAGCCGATCGACAGCAGGGCGATCATGTCGACCATCGGGTTACCGGCCGGATTGAGCCAGTACACCAGAGTCGCAACAGTCACCAGGGCCATGAACACCATGCCGGTCAGGCCACGGTTGCCACGGAAGATCTTGTCCGACATCCAGCCGCACAGCAGCGTGCCCGGGATGCCTGCCCACTCGTAGAAGAAATAGGCCCACGAGGTTTTATCCACGGTGAAGCCCTTGGCTTCCTTCAGGTAGGTCGGCGCCCAGTCCAGCACGCCGTAGCGCAGCAAGTAGACGAAAACGTTGGCCAGAGCGATGTACCAGAGCATTTTGTTGCGCAGCACGTACTTGACGAAGATTTCCTTGGCGCTGAATTCGTCTTCGTGGCTGGCGTCGTAGCCTTCCGGATAGTCGTTCTTGTACTGCTCGATCGGCGGCAGGCCGACCGATTGCGGGGTGTCACGCATGGTGATGAAGGCGAATACCGCCACGCCCAGCGCGACCGCTGCCGGGACGTAGAACGCCGCGTGCCAGTCATTGAACAGGCCCATGCCGATCAGGAACAGCGGGCCGATCAGACCGCCGCCGACGTTATGCGCCACGTTCCACACCGAGACCACGCCGCCGCGTTCCTTCTGCGACCACCAGTGCACCATGGTCCGCCCGCTCGGCGGCCAGCCCATGCCCTGCGCCCAGCCGTTGATGAACAGGAGAATGAACATCATCGTCACGCTGGACGTTGCCCACGGCGCGAAACCGAAAATGAACATCACCCCGGCCGAGACCAGCAGACCGAACGGCAGGAAGAAGCGCGGGTTGGAACGGTCGGACACCAGGCCCATGAGGAACTTCGACAGACCGTAAGCAATGGCGATCGCCGACATCGCCAGACCGAGGTCGCCACGGCTGTAGCCTTCATCGATCAGGTACGGCATGGCGAGGGAGAAGTTCTTGCGCAGCAGGTAGTAACCGGCGTAGCCGATAAAGATACCGGCGAAGATCTGCCAACGCAGGCGGCGGTAGGTGCTGTCTATTTTTTCTTCAGGCAATGGAGCCTGATGTGCGGCAGGACGAAAGAAAGCAAACATTCAAGAGCTCCAGTTTTCTTGTTTTGACTGCGGATGCGAATGTTACAGTTTCGTTACCGAAAATAGCATCGCTTCACGTCGGCAAAACAGCGGAAATTTGAGCAGATGAGCGTTCCTTTATGAACATGTCGCTCTGAGATAAGAAGGCGGCGCTGAGGGGATGGTGGCTCGGGTGGGTTTCTGCGGTTTGACGTATGGAAGAGGCAGACCTCAACGGTAAAGCGATCCGGATGGTTGCTCCGGATCGCTCCGTGTTGTTAACGAACCTGAACGACAACCTTGCCCACAGCCTTGCGCTGGCCGAGATCATCGATCGCCTGCGCGGCATTGCTCAGCGGATACACCTGCGATACCAGAGGTTTCAGCTTGCCCTCGGCAAACCAGGCGAACAGCTGCTGGAAGTTGGCTGCGTTGTCCTGGGGTTGGCGCTGAGCAAAGGAGCCCCAGAACACGCCGAGCACCGCCGCGCCTTTGAGCAGGGCGAGGTTGACCGGCAGTTCCGGGATGCGTCCGCTGGCGAAGCCGACCACCAGCAGGCGGCCGTTCCAGGCGATGGCGCGGATGGCCTGGTCGAACAGGTCGCCGCCGACCGGGTCGTAGATCACGTCGGCGCCCTGGCCGTCGGTGAGGCGTTTGATCTCGTCCTTGAGGCTGGCTTCGCTGTAGTTGATCAGCTCATCGGCGCCGGCAGCCTTGGCCACCGCGAGCTTCTCGGCGCTGCTGGCGGCGGCGATCACCCGGGCGCCCATGGCTTTGCCGATCTCCACAGCGGCGAGGCCGACGCCGCCCGACGCGCCGAGCACCAGCAGGGTTTCGCCCGGTTGCAGGTTGGCGCGTTGCTTGAGCGCGTGCATCGACGTGCCGTAGGTCATGCTGAATGCAGCGGCAATGTTGAAGTCCATCGACGGCGGAATCGGCAGGACGTTGTAGCCCGGCACCGCAACCTGCTCGGCAAAACTGCCCCAGCCAGTCAAGGCCATGACCCGGTCGCCGACTTTCAGATGGCTGACCTTTTCCCCCACTTCACGCACCACGCCCGCCGCTTCACCGCCCGGCGAAAACGGGAAGGGCGGTTTGAACTGGTACTTGCCCTCGATGATCAGCGTGTCCGGGAAATTGACTCCGGCAGCGTGCACGTCCAGCAGGATTTCATTCTTCTTGGCGACAGGACTGGCGACGTCTTCCAGCACCAGCGATTCGGCAGGGCCGAAGGCTTTGCACAGCACGGCTTTCATCAGGGCTATTCCTTTGGGAGTGATGGCCGATAAGTGTAGGTGTGTGAATCAACGGGTCAACGAGCATGCCCGACCCTGATAGTCAGCCATAAGCTTGTGCTTGCGCGGCGGGTCGTTATGCTAGGCCGCAAACCGGATAAGGAGCGAATTGTGAAAGCGTGGATCATGTTGTTGCTGGCCCTGTCTCTGCCTGTGGCAGCACTGGCCGAAGAAGCCAAAGAAGGCGAGGCGCCGAAAGTCAATTACATCACCCTGAGCCCGCCGTTCGTCGGCAACTATGGCCTCGACGGCACCGCCAAGCTCAAGGTCTACAAGGCCGATGTGGCCCTGCGCGTAACTGGCGAAGAGGCGACCAAACTGGTCAAGGCCAACGAGCCGCTGATTCGCAATCAGCTGGTGGCGCTGTTCACTCAGCAGTCGACCGAGGCGATGGGCAGCATTGAAGGCAAGGAAAAGCTGCGTCAGGAAGCGTTGAAGCAGACTCAGCAGGTCATGAATGACGAGACCGGCAAGCCTGTTGTTGAGGATCTGTTGTTCAACAACCTGATCATTCAGTAAGTCGTTCGCTGTCCGGGCAAGCCCCTTCGCGAGCAGGCTCGCTCCCACAGTGGATTGGTGGTGATGCACATTTTTGCATTCACCGAATAACCCTGTGGGAGATTCTATGGTTCATGCCTAGCCCCTAAACGCCTTTGGGTGAGTATTCGCTCTGGTTTTTCAACAGAGCAAATACCACCCGTGCAAGCTTGCGGGCTAGTGCGACCAGTGCTTGGGTA
>NZ_WBRZ01000065.1:0-22314 GCF_008923895.1 Pseudomonas sp. GXM4 | reverse complement strand
CCGCTTAGACAAATTAGAACTTATTATTCAAAGTCAAACGTCTGATTCGACATAAGAAACAGAGCAAGACAATAGATCCAAAAAGAATATTACTCATAGCAACTTGTTCTAATAAGACCGCCGGCAACTGTCAGCTCTGACAGGTTACGTCACAAGCATTTACCGTTAGCTTGCTCCTGTGCGACCTCTTTACGGGCCGTTACCCTTTTAGCAGGAGATCCATCGTCATGGCCGATAACAACAGATTGTTGAATGCTCTCGTGAAACCTGATGAATCTTTGAAAAAAGACCGCAGCGACTTCCCCACCGCCATGCAGCAAATGGGTTTCACCTCGGTCTTCGATATTGTCCGTCTATCCAAAGCAGCGTTCGCTCGACAGCTCGCGCGATACAGCGATGCGAACGCCGATGGGGCTTACGACAATGCAATGAAGTATGCGGCACTGATTGCGCGCCTGTATCGGGAATACCAGACCTCTTCCGGCGCGATGCAGCAACTGGCTCAACGCAATGGCGTGAGCTCGCTGGTTTCGCTGGGCGCTACTTATCAACGCATGTTCAATGAGAACTGGGATGAGTTCACCAAGGTCGGAGCCATTGCTGCCAACGACAGTCCGGTGGCCTATCTGACTGAACTTCGGAGATTTTCCCTGCAACTGGAAGCCACCAGTGAGGATCCCAAGCGACTATTGATGGATACACGCCGTCCTGACCTGAAGGACCTGCTGATCACCCAGGAGAGCACCTTTACCCCGAGGCCAATGCTGGAAATTGTCATGCAGGTACTGGAAAGTCATCTGCGCACTTATCTGGATGGCAATCTTCCCGACAGAAGCAAATCCACCCATCAGGCACTGGCCGAACGCAGCTACCCCTTCGAACTGCCCTACAACTTCTATCATCACCAATGCCAACTGGGGCTAGCGGATAAAAAGCCGTATCTGGGCGAGTTGAATTATCGAGCCAGTCTGTTGCTACCGATCAAACAGGTGGCAATCAACGACTATGGGAAATTGCAGCATCCGGTGCTACAGGCACAACGGATGCTGTGCGGGTTGAGCCCACAACAACAGCAATTGCTGATCGCCCCCCCGGTCTTCAGCCATTTTTATCTGACACGCAGCAATCTCCTCGACGGCTGGCAAAGCCCCCTCACCGCCTACCTGCGGCCACATACCACACGGAGCAGGTGTTACTTGCTGCTGTCAGGACAGCCTGATGACGTGACCGCGACTCCGCCAGCGGACGCACCAACAGATCAAGGCGGCGCAAAAACCGTTGTTTCACTGACCTTTCGCAAAGACGACAAGACCGTGCCAGCCAGTATCGATCTGAGCTCTAACGTGCCGGACCTCACCGGCACTGGCTGGCTGGTAAATCATCTGCACGCTGCGATAGATAAACCCATCATTGTGCATTTCCAGGCTGCCAGCCTTCCCCCGCCGACGGAGCAGGGATACACAGCCAGATTCGATCTGATCACTGCCACCGGGACCGTGGACCAACCGGTCCGTCTGGCCAGACAGCGCTTCGCCTTTACGCTGGATGACCAGTACAGCCTGACAACCACAGAAAAGAACTTTTTCAAAAGCAACTACGGTGTCGAAGTCACCAGCGATTCGCCTGTGCAGCAACTGACCCTGCTGACTGACTTTATGCAACACACTGGCCTCAACGCTGAACAGGTCGAGCAGCTTGTAGCCCGCCGCAGCTTTGCGGTGCGGTTGTCGCCCCATTGTCCATACCTGCAGCCGGCCCCGAACAGGATTGGCCCCCAGACCGGGCCTTTTCCAAATCACTACGGTGCCTGCTACGTCAATGGCATCGGTCCCGGTGCTGAACTGTCCGACAACGCGCCGGAACCGGGCCCGGAAACAGGCCTGAGCGATGAGTCAGACCACGCCATAGGACTGGAACGGATAGCGTCGGGCGACAACAAACAATGGCGTCTGACCAAAACCTCACTTGATCGTCTCGATCGCCTGCAACGGATGATCCGCCTGCAACGCTGGAGCGGCATTCCTTTCGCCAGACTCGACACATTGATCTGCAGTGCCATCCGCGCCGAGGGCGAAACCAACCTTGGCATGGAGCTGAACGAAAATACCTTGCGTGCGCTGGGCGTCTATCGTTACCTGAACCGACGCTACAGCATCGAACCTGAAGAGTTCGCGGCGCTGATGCACGACCTCAGCCCCTATGCCAGTGGCAAGGACGCGATGCCGTTGTTCGATCAAGTGTTCAACCGCGTGCAACTTTTCGACACACCGCTGATTCTCGATCAAACGCCCATCGATTTGATCTCCCTCGATGCCGCAACGCAGAAAACCCTGCTGCAACTATGTGCCGGGCTCGGTGTGCAGCCCACCGAAGACTCTCTTCTGTTGATTGCCCGGCAGACCGAAAAGCATGTGGGCACGCTCAAGCGTGACTTGCCAACCATTTCCTCGCTGTACCGCCAGGCACGGATCGCCAGGTTGTTCGGGCACTCGGTCGAAGAGTTGCTGGCATTGGCGGGACTTCTCGGAGGCTCGTCGTACAAAACCGCACTCGCCAGCGGCCGCTTGAGTGCACCGTCCACAGCGGCAAATCCGGACATCCTCGATGTGCTGATGCAACTGGATTGGGCTTTCACCTGGCTCGAAGACAGTCAGCAGACCGTGACTCAGGTATTGCAACGCCTGGGCATCGATGCCCCGCCAAATCACGAAGAGCCGGAAAATGATCAACAGATCAGATTGGCTGAGCAAGCTCCCCTGCCCGATGAGTTGCGGGCGCGTCTCACCAGGCTGCAAAGCGATACGCGCCGGAGCCTGGTGACCGAGGCCCAGATAAATGCGTTGGGCCTGCCGCTGCAGAGCGATGGCAAACGCAAGCGAGGACAAATCGACTGGTTCCAGTTACTGATCGAACACAGGCTGATCAATGCGGATGGCCTGCTGTCTGGCCTTGACCGCCCGCTGACCCTGGTGGATGAACCCGTTGCCTGGTTACAGAGCGATGTCGTTGAAGCGCTCAAGGGTCTCGGTCTGACTCAGCCTGTCAAAGATGCTTGTGCAGACAAGCTCGTCAAGTTTCTACTCGACGTACATGACCGGCAGGCGCAGTTGCTCGAAGGGCTGTTCCAGGAAGCCGCCAAGCTGGCGCCGGATTGCTGCCGGGCCGTCATCCACTGGGCCTGGGGCACGCCCTACAGCCTCTTGCTGCAAGCGCTCAAGACCCCTCTGCCCCAAGCGTTGATCGAGGATTATCAACGGGTAGCTCGCCACGCCGAGATCGTCAGAGAACTACGTCTGAGCAATAGCGCTCTGCGCTTGTTCGTGATCAATCCGATGTGGCTGGGTGGTCCTGAATACGAGGAAGGCAGCAACAGCATGCCGTCACTTTCCGATCTCTATCTGCTCGAACGCTTCAGTGACTGGTTCCACAGCCAGAGCCATTCCGAAGACAGCCTGTTGAGTTATTTCAGTAGCGCCAATCCAGCCAAGGCCCGATTGAAAAACAAGGCCCTGCGCCAGCTCGCCAGTGAAACGGCCAATGCTGCCCTTGCGCGTTTGCTGGAGTGGCCGCAAGCGCAAATCATCGCGCTGACCAGCACCCTCCCCGCTGACTGCGCCACCTCGATGGCTCACGTTGACTGGGTGCGTCGTTGCCAGGCCGCTTGTCAGACCAGCGGCTTATCTGCCGGGACGCTACTGCAAGCCACCGCGCTGGGCGACCAAAGCGATCTGCAGGCCTGGAAAGCCGTCGGTGAGGCAGTCATGGCCGCCCACTCTTCCGCTGACCCTTCACGTGACAATGGTTAAGGAACGATCATGACAACTGCCTTCGACGCGCCTCTCAACGAAGCACTGCGTGACGCGATGCTAGCCCTGTACCTGCACGAAGCCGTACCCAACGATCCCTACCTGATCGAGCAAGGGCTGGCTCAAAGGATCAAGACCGCCAACGACCTTTATGAATTCTGGTTGCTGGACGTACTGGTCAGCCAGAATGTGCCAACCAGTCCTGTGGCTTGTGCCATCGCCAGTTATCAGCAGCAAATCAACAGCATGATGCTCAGCCTGGAACCCGGTTACATCGATGACAGCTTCACTCCGCTACAGACCCGAACCTGGCGCGATGGCCTCAATCGCTACTCGATCTGGGGCGCTCTCCAGAAGTTGCGGAGCTCCCCGGACATCTATCTGGACCCGACCCTGCGCCTGACCAAGAGCGCCAGTTTCGAGCAACTGGAGAACGATCTCAACCAGGCGCAAATACAGCCAGAAACCGTACAGACCGCCGTGCTGGCTTACCTTGCCCGGTTCGAAGAAGTCGCCAATCTGAAAATCTGCAATGGCTACATCGACGGCGAAGACTTTGCCAATAGCACCTATTATTTCATCGGCAAATCTCCGGCCGAAAATGCCTGGTACTGGCGCTCACTCGACATGTCTCAGCGCGCGGTAAAAGTACCTGCGGGGAAACCAGAAGAGGTCCCGGAAAAATTTGACAAGCCGCTGCCCAGTGCCTGGTCGGATTGGCAAAAAGCCAATGTGCCCATTTCGGAAAAAGCGCTGGAGCACACCGTTCGCCCGTGCTGGTTCAATAACAGACTGTTCGTGATCTGGGCCGAGCTGGAACTCCAGGATGCAACCGCCACACAGTCACCGGTCACGGGCTAGGCTGACCCGAGCGTCAAGGTCAATCCCAGGTTCCGTCTATACGCCAGCTACAAAAAATACGACGACACCTGGAGCACTCCGCGGGTCTATATCGAGAGTTATTGCAAGACAGAGACGCTGGTCGCGAAACCTCTGGAAGAAATCGCTGAACAAACCCAGACCATCGCGGTGTATGACCACTCGACTTCGCCCGACTCCATGAAAGTCCTGATGTATTCGGGGTACCAGGGCGGCGATGATCACAACAACGACAAATACGATTTTCTGCGTACGATACAAATCGACAAGAACTTCAATGTGACGCCACTGTTTCCTTCATCCGGCGTAGTAACAGCCGGCAATATGATCCCAGCGTCGTCCGCCGGGATCTTCGAAAAAAGCGAACAGCACGTACGACTCATAGGCCACATCTTCGCTAAACCGGAAGCTGCTGGACGTTTTCAATATTGGCTGCCCGCCACTACACCTGTGTTCGGCGCTGTAGAACACGAAGTACCGCACGCAGACAAACCGACCTGGAACTTCAATGGCTGGCAATCGCGCATCGCGACCATGCGCGAAGGTACCGACCTTGACTATCGACCAGGCCGGTCCAGCCTCGAGTTGGTGCTCAGACTCGATGAGCGATTTCCAGATGTCACTACGCTGAAATTTTCTATCGGCAGCGCTGACGACAAAGAACTCTTTCACTTGACCCTGGTGTTCAATCACACAGCTGAAAGTCGCTGGCGCACCTTGCTTGAGGGCTCGGAGATCACGTCTGTCGGTGAATTCATGAACATGCAGGACACAGCGTATTGCTTCAGAGGTTTTCCAGACAGCATCAGAAGCCTGATTTCGGATTCCGACAGCAACAACCGAACGGAATTTACCGTCCCGCGCATACAGCCGGGTGGCACCGTTTCCCTCGCGGGCAAAGTCGCGGGCTCGGACATACTTGGTTTGCTGCGGGATAACCCGAACAGCATCCACGTCGGCGACGTTTGGCGAAGCCCCAAAGGAGGTGAAAGCTCTACAACCAGTCTGCTACCGAGCATTCGTAACCACATTTTCGAGGCTTACGGATATCAGCTGTTCATAGGACATCCTCTGGACGTACAGGTGGATGAATTTCCTGAATCGCTTGAGCAGATACGTCGTTTATATACCTCGGGCGTCGTTGAAAGCTTGAACCAAAACAACGGCGGCGGCGGATATATGATGATTCTGGACAAGGTCAGACATCTGCCCGACGGCTGGCCGGTCGAGTGGCCTGAGTCCGATGCAGCGCTGAAAATCCCTTTCGTGTATGGCGTCTTGATCCATAGAGACAGTCCGATCGGCTACACACCCGTCGGCGGAGCTCTGAAAGCGCTATCGATTACCTGGGGGGAGGCACTCGAAGCCGAACACCAGATCGCGCCGCGCATCAGCAACGATGACAATCCCTCGCTGGGCACAGCCCAATTCATTGACTTCAGCGGCTCCAGCATCGAGTACAGCGATGGGGGCCAACCTGAAAAGTCATTCCGTGCGCCTGTGCGCATGAACAGCACTTTTGCGCGGCAATTGATCAACCTTGCCGAGAACGGTATGGCCCCCTTGCTAAGCTGGGAAACACAGACCCAGCGCACAGAACCACCCATCCCTGATGGTCAGGGATCGCAAGCCATGGATTTCTCGGGCGCCTACTATCTGTATTTCCTCGAGCTGTTTCTGTACTTGCCATGGCTGGTGGCCTATCGCTTGAACGAAGAGCAGCAGTACGATCAGGCGAAACAGTGGCTGGCCTATCTATATGACCCGACACGACAGAGTGCCGAACCGGGGCACCCCGGTTACTGGCAGGCCGTGCCGCTGGAATTACCCGTGTGGCCTGGCCCGGTCGACCCCAGCCTGAGCATCCTGTACCCGGACGATCCGCATCAGATTGCCCTGAGTTTTCCCGTGCATTTTCGCAAGGCGCTGTGGAAACTGTTCATCGAGATCGAGAGCCGCCAGGCTGATCTGGCGTACGCCGAGCTGACACCGGATGGACTGGCCGAGGCCAAGTTGCGCTACGTGCACATCATGGACCTGCTGGGGCCGCGCCCGGATGTGCGCCAGGTCGACGATTGGTCGCCGCTCACGCTCGACGAATTGAGTTCGTCGAAAAATGCGCAATTGCGTGACTTCGAGCAGCGCCTGATCGCCACGCAACAGCAGCTTCAGCAACACCCGCCACTGCGCATCGGCAAGGCTGCGGCCTGCGAGTCGGCGCCCTTGCTATGCCTGCTGCCAAAGGGCGATGACCCGTTACTGACGAGCGTTGATATCGAATATCTGCGTCGCCCCTTCAATCCCGAACTGATCATGCATTGGGAGCGCGCCGAGAGCCGTTTGTACAACCTGCGGCATAATCTCGACATGGCCGGCACGCCCCTGAACCTGCCGTTGTTCGCCACGCCGCTGGATCCGCGGGCGTTGCTCGCCGCATGGGGCCAGGGCCTGTCGGGTGCGGCGCTCAGCCGTCTGTTGAATCCGCAAATCCCCGATTACCGCTTCAGTTTCATGTTCGCCTTGGCGCAGAACGCGGTGGACAGCGTGATCCAGTTCGGTTCAACGCTAATGTCGCTTATCGAACGCAAGGAGCAAGCGCAATATCTGGAATTGCAACAGCAACAGGCGTGGAACCTGGCGAAGATGGCAGTGGATATACAGGTTCAGGCCGGCAAGATTGACGAAAAAAACAAGGAGGCGTTGCTGGCGAGTCAGGACCTGATTACGGGACGTGTCGGTTATTACGAGAAACTGTTGAAAGAGGGTGTCAGCCCGCTGGAAATCGCTACGGGAGCCGCTTACCTGGCAGGAAATCTCGGCCAGACCGCAGCAATCATTGCTCAGGGAGTCGGTCACGCATTGACAGTAGCCCCCAACATAGTCGGCATGGCAGTTGGTGGTGCACGCCTGGAGGGGGCAGCTCTCAGCTTTGCGTCCCATGCACAAACGTGGTCGCAACTGGCCTATGCCGCAGGCCAAACCATGGAGCGAATCGAACAATATCGGCGTCGCACCCAGGAATGGACCCACGCCCGCGACCAGGCAAAACTTGAGGCCGACCAGATCAAGGCGCAAATCGCCGTCTACGAAGAACAACACAAAGCCAGCCAACTGCAGCTGCGACAGGCGCAAACTGCTCTGGAGCAGGCCAGGGCTACCCATGACTTCCTGCTGAGCAACAACCGCTTCAGCCGATCACAGACCTACGATTGGCTCAACAGCAAATTCGCCGGTTTCTACCACACCGCCTTCACCACCGCACAATCGCTGTGCCAGGCCGCCGAAGCCTGCTGGCAATACGAAATGGGCAATTTCACTCAGACCTTCGTCCATCCAGGCGCATGGAATGCCACCTACCGCGGCCTCGGCGCCGGGGAAGAGTTGAAGATGAGCCTGCAACAAATGTACAGCCAGTACATGCAGCACAACCGCCGCGATCTGGAAATCAGGAAAACCGTGTCACTGCAGGATTTGATGGCCAAGGACCCGAGTTCAACCATCAATAAAACGTGGGCAGACATCAAATCATCGCTGCTCAGCAACGGCACGTGTGAGTTCGAACTGACTCAGAAAATGTTCGACGATGATTACGCCGGGCAAAATCATTATCTGCGTCGGATCAAGACTATCAGCGTAACGCTACCGGCTATCCTCGGGCCCTATCAAGATATCCGAGCGGTGCTGAAACAGACCTACAGCAAAGTTGAAATGGCCTCAACGCCAGGCAACGCCAAGGACAACCTGCGGGTGAGCCAGCAGATTGCCCTGTCTTCATCACTGGAAGACAACGGCATGTTTCAGCTCAACTTCCAGGATGAACGCTATCTGCCATTCGAGTACACCGGGGCAATCTCACGCTGGAGCCTGACATTTCCCAACTATGCTGACCAGGAGGCCATGCTCAAGCGCCTTTCCAACATCATCCTGCATGTGTGCTACACCGCCAGATGTGAAGGCGGTTCGCTATGAGCGAACAACAGCAGCCGCAACCATCGACAATGCAGATCAACACCCCCAGCCTGCCCAAGGGCGGCGGTGCTATCCAGAGCATCGGCAAGGGATCGGCCGGCGTAGGTACCAAGGGCACTGCGTCGCTGGAACTGCCGTTGCCGATTTCCCTGGGGCGCGGTTTTATCCCGCCGCTGGGTCTCGTTTACAGCAGCGGTACGGGCAACAGCCCTTGCGGACTTGGCTGGCAGTTGACGGTTGACGCGGTGACCCTGCGCACGGTCAAAGGCGTGCCGACTTATGACGGCACTGACCAGATCGTGGGACCTGACGGCGATGTCTGGATGCCCGAACGCAATGAGAGCACCGGCGAACTGATTTCCCGCACCGCTGAGGATTACAACGGCTTACCCCTGACGACAGCGTATGACGTCGTTCGCCACTGGCCACGGACCGAGGGTGCTTTCGCCTTGATCGAACATTGGTCGAACGAGACCGACAAACCCGGCTTCTGGCTGATTCACCGTGCCGACGGCAGCCTGCATATCTATGGCAGCACAACCAATTCACGCCGGGTCGACCCTTGCGACCCGCAGCGTGTGGGCGTCTGGCTGATCGAAGAAAGCCTCAATACCCGCGGCGAACACATCATCTACGAGTACAAAGCGGAAACCGAGCTGCCAGTGGCTCCGCAGTATCGCGACTACCGCGCTCAGCGCTATCTCAAACGAGTGTGTTACGGCAACGAAAAAGCCTGCGCGCATCTGTACGCCTGGGACCCCGGCAGCTGGGAAAAACAGTTATGGCACTTTCAACTGGTGTTCGACTATGGCGAGCGCAGCACCGACCTTGAACAAGTGCCGACATTCAATGAACAACAACCATGGCCCGAGCGCAGCGATCCTTACTGGATCTATGCCTACGGTTTCGAGTTGGGTAATCGACGTCTGTGCCGACAAGTGCTGATGTTTCATCACTTCCCCAAGGAGTTGGGTGACGATCCGGTTCTGGTACAACGCCTGCTCCTGCAATATCGCCTCAGTGCGCTGGGCTACAACCACCTGAGCGCGGCTCATCAGCAGGCGTACGACGGACTCGGCCAGATCGAAAGCCGACCGCCAATGGAGTTCACTTACAACACGTTCGACCTCGTCTCGCAACCGCAGGGCTGGAAAGAATTCCCGGCCATGCCCGGGCTCAACGATAGTCATCAATATCAGTTGGTCGACCTGTACGGTGAGGGCCTGGCGGGTGTGCTCTGTCGATATGACCAGGGCTGGTATTACCGCGAGCCGCTGCGCGGTGAAACTGGCAGTGAAGACGTTAGCTACAGCGACTGGCAACGCCTTGAGCAAATACCGCCTGCCGACCATGGCAAGGCGGTGCGCCAGTCCCTGACTGACCTCACCGGCGACGGCAAGCTCGACTGGGTGCTCGCCACGCCAGGCATGTGCGGATTTTTCACCCTTGACCCGGATCGTAGCTGGTCCGGCTTCATGACATTCGATGCGTTTCCCGGTGAGTTTTTCCACCCGATGGCACAGATCAGCGATCTGGTAGGCGATGGTCTTAGCGACCTGGCACTGATCGGGCCGCGCAGTGTTCGCTTGTACGCCAACCGTCGCGCGGCAGGTTTCGCCGACGGTATTGACGTACCACATAAAGAGGAAAATGCCTCTGGCGATCACGATGACCTGCCTGTCCTCAGCAATAGCCCGAGCGAAATCGTCGCGTTCGCCGATGTGCTCGGCAGCGGCCAGCAACATCTGGTACGCATCCGTCATAACGAAGTCAAATGCTGGCCGAATCTTGGCCGTGGCCGCTTCGGCAAGGGCTTCGTGCTGTGCCCCCTGCCCTTCGATGACAGCGAATTCAATGCGTCACAGGTTTTGCTCGCTGATCTCGACGGTTCGGGTGCAGCTGATCTGATCTATCTCGAAACCGAGCGCCTGCGCGTGTTCATGAACCATGCCGGCAGCGGGTTTCAACAGACCTCCGTCGACCTGTCCTGGCCCGAAGGCCATTCCTACGACCCGCTGTGGCAGGTCAGCAGCGCGGATCTGCAAGGCCTGGGTTGCGCCAGCCTGGTCGTGACGCTACCGCACATGTCGCCAGAGCACTGGCGCTACGACTTTGTCCAAGCCAAGCCGTATCTGCTCAACCGCAGTTGCAACAACATGGGCGCCAGCACTGGTGTGGACTACCGCAGCTCCGCTCAGGAATGGCTGGACGAAAAACAAGAGTTGCAGGCGGCCGGTGTCGCCAGACCGGTTTCCTCGTTGCCAATGGCGATGCACCTGGTCAGCCGGCAAACCCAATGCGATGAGATTTCCCGCACCACCTTGAGTCAGAGTTTCAAATACCGGGGCGGTTACTACGATCGTTTCGAGCGCGAGTTCCGTGGTTTCCGCCTGCTACTGCAAAGCGACACCGAAGCGTCGGCCGCCGAACGTGCGACGGCGGGGTTCACAGCGCCGATCCTCAGCAAGACCTGGTTTCATACCGGCGAAACCATCGACCCGCCGAGGGCCGGGTATTACACCCGCGACGCGGAGGCAATCGATCTCAGACCCTCACTGCTGCAGAACTACCACTTCAATGATCGCCTCGCGCAACCCTTTACCGTAGCCGATGACGACAGCGCCCGGGAGATCGCTCGCACGCTGAGCGGCCGGGTAATGCGCTCGGAAATCCATGCTGCCGATGACGATCCCGCGACCGCCGTGCCATACGTGGTTCAGGAACATCGCTATGGCGCGCGGGTATTGCGTCCCAAGGGCAAGCATCAGCCTTACGCGGTGATATTGCCTTTGGAGGTGGAATCCATCAATTACCAATACGAACCCGCTATCGCCGACGATCCAATGTGCCAGCACCAGTTGAATCTGGAATGGGATCAATACGGGACCGTAGTGCACGCGTTCAGTGTCAACTACCCACGACGCAAGACCAGCAGCGATACGCCGCCGTTCAACGAGGAGCATCACCAGAACTGGTGGAAGGATGCTCATGACGATGCGCAACAAAAATGGTACCTGACGCAGCTCAAGTCAGAACCGATTCATTTGCCCAATAACGAGGCTTGGCGCCTTGGATTGTCCTGCCGCCTGCGCAGCAATTCTCTGGTGCTGGAAAAAGCGGCGCTGAGTGCCGCAACGATCCATCATGAACACATCTTGCAAATGGGCCGCGACGATGGCGAATGGGCGCAGCACGCGGTGTTGTCTGCTTTGACGCTGCAGCGCTACATCGACCCTCGCAGCGGTGCAACCCTGGATCCGGGCGCGTCGACTTTCGAAGGCTTGCCCGCCTACATGGAGACGGCCGAACTGGATGCTGTCGCGCTCAGCGCTTACGACAAACTCGCGGTGGATGGCAGCATGCCCTTCAACCTGAAAGAAAAACTCGAATCGCCAGAGGTGGGTTACCACATCATGCCGCTGTTTTTGCCCGAGCAAGACCACGCTCCGACTGGCGACCCTGACGACGCGAAGAATTATCTGTGGTCAGTGCACAGAGGGTTCCCTACCTACCACACACTTGACGGCTTTCATAACGTGCAGAAATACCGTGAAACCCGCAGTCACGGTGAAACCCTGATTACCTACGACGCGTATTGGTGTGTGACCACCGCAGTGACCTTACCGGACGGTTGCACTACCCGCAGCCTGGACGTGGATTACCGCACCTTCCTCCCTGCGACCATCGAAGATGCCAACCGCAACCTGCAAGAAGCACGCTATAACGCCTTCGGTGAACCGCTGGTAAGCAGTTTCCATGGCACCGAACTTGGAGAGCCGGTGGGTTTTGACCCGCTACAAACCTACATCCCGCCCGCAGACCGCGACCCGGCCATAGCCATCGCCAATCCGAAACAAGCGATTGGCAATTTCGCCAGCGCCAGTTTCTGGGACACCTTCAGCTGGATGGGACGCATCTCCCGTTCGTCCCCGCCCTCCCCCGAGTGGTTGGCCTGGGCGAAAAATCAGGGTTTCATCCTGCCCGACGGACACCTTTGCGACCGCGCCTGGCAATACGTTGCCAAGCTGGAAAATCCCGACCCGAACGAAACCGTGCTGCAACAGCAAATCGCTGCGGCACAGCGTGAGCCCGTGTATTCGGTGGCCCTGCTGGCCGACCGCTACCCAGGTGACCCGGCGCTACAAGTGCGAGTCAGCATTGCCTGCCTGGACGGTTTTGGCCGTACCCTGCAGACCAAACAGGAGGTCCCCCCCGGCGTAGCCTGGCAAGTCGATGACAACGGCGAGCTGGTCCTCGACGACAATGGCAAACCGATAGACGCCGAGGCCCGGCGACGCTGGCGTGTCAGCGAGCCAGTCGAATACAACAACAAAGGCCAAACAGTGCGGATTTACCGACCCTACTTCGCCGATCAACCGCGTTATATCAATGATCGCTCGATGCGCAAGCATGCTTTTCACGACCAGCAGTTCTACGACGCGGTGGGCCGACCGACGGAAACCGTACTGGCGAAACAAATGCTGCAAGGCAATCCGCCGATGCTGAAACCTTTGCGCCGGGAAGTCTGGTACTGGATCTGGTGTAACGTCGCCTTCGATGAAAACGATCTGTTTGACCCACCGCCGGAACAACGACGACGCAACTGGTGGACAGGGAGGTGAGCAGGCATGCGCAGACGCCGCATCTGAGCGTCACGGATTCCCGAGGCTTGCCGGTGCGGCAGGTCGCCTACTGGCGCGAAGATGGCAGCGAATCTGAAGCGCGGATCACCGCGGTTCAACATGACGTTGGTGGACGACCGGTGGCGCAGCGCGATCCACGATTGTTCGCCGATGCCTCAGCCCCCGCCAACCTCAGGACCATTTACTCACTGACCGGTCAGGTGCTGATCACCCTCAGCGTCGATGCCGGATGGCGCGTCACTCTGTGGGGCGAGGCGCGTCAACCGCTGCACGGTTGGGATGGCCGGGGCAGCCTGCGCAGCATCGAATATGACAAACAGCTGCGACCACAGGCGGTATTCGAACACGCCGGCGACGGCGCACCTTTGTGTGCGGAGCGATATGCTTATGCCGGCAGCGATCCGACATTTGCCGTGCGTAACCAGTGCGGGCAGCTCATCCGTCATGATGATCCGGCTGGCACGCAGTTGTTCGAACAGTTCGGACTGACCGGTGGAATCCGGACGCAGTCTCGACGCTTTCTGTGCTCATTCGACTCTCCCGACTGGCCGGTATCGCTCAGCGAGCGTGACAAATTACTCGAAGACGCGCATGCCGCCACGAGCTACACGCGTTTCAACCCGCTCTCGGAAATCATCGAACAAATCGACGCCAGAGAACACCGACAGCTTTTCAGCCAGACCGTGGACGGGCAGTTGCGAGAGGTTGGACTGCAATTGAAGGGCTCCGCGCCGAAAACGCTGGTCGGCGCCATCCAGTACGATGCCCAAGGACATACCCTTCGGGAAACCGCTGGCAACGGCGTGCTCACCACATTCGACTACGCCGCCGAGGATGGCAGGCTGATCAGTCTGCTACGCCAGCGCGGCAACGACATCCTGCAAGACTTGCGTTATGCCTACGACCCGGTAGGCAATGTGCTGAGTGTTGAAGACGCCGCCCTCCCGATTCGATACTTCGCCAACCAGCGCATCGAACCGGTCAACCGCTACCGTTATGACAGTCTCGATCAGTTGATCGAGGCCACGGGTTGGGAGGCGTGTCAGACATCGAAGTTTTCACTGATTGCAGATCCTGCAGCCATCGCCAATTACACCCAGACCTATCGCTATGACCGCGCTGGCAATCTGCTCGAATTGACTCACAACGGCCCGCAACGCCACGGTCAGCGCCTGCTCGCTGCCAAGCACAGTAACCGCTGCTTGCCGGTGCGCGATGGCTTGGAACCAGGCGAGGAAGATTTGCGCAACGGCTTCGATGCCAATGGCAATCTGCTTGGCTTGCAACCAGGACAGACTTTCAACTGGGACTTGCGTAACCAATTGCGTGAAGTTCGGCTGGTTTTGCGTGAAGACCGTTCGGATGATAACGAGCAATACCGATACGCCGCAGACGGCATGCGCGTGCACAAAATGCGGCTGATACAGACCAACGCTAAAACGCTGATGGCCGAAGTGCGTTATCTGCCAAATCTGCAAATCCGTACCCACAGTGGTACGGGGGAAATGCTGCAAATAATCAGTGTTCGAGCCGGGCGCAGCAGCGTGCAGGTGTTGCACTGGGAATCCGAACCGCCCAAAGGTAATGACAACGATCAGCCGCGTTACAACCTCAACGACCATTTGGGTTCCTGCACCATGGAGCTCGACACCACAGGCCAGCTCATCAGTCAGGAGCAATACCACCCTTTCGGCACTACCGCGTGGTTTGCCGGACGCAGCGAAATCGAGGCAAGTTATAAAACGCTGCGCTATTCGGGCAAAGAGCGGGATGCGACCGGGCTTTATTATTATGGGTTCAGGTATTACATGGCCAGTTGGCAGCGGTGGCTGAATCCGGATCCGGCCGGGGTGATTGATGGTCTGAATCTGTTCAGCATGGTGAAAAACAATCCGTTGACCTATTTCGACATTGATGGGCGAATTCGTGAAGGCGTCAATGAAGAGTACCCGGCTAAAGCGACCATCAAGTATTTCCGTGCGCCGCAATCATCAACACCATTTTCAGAAAATTCGATAAGTAACGAAAGCACGAGATTTGGATTTCCTGATACACCACCATTGTCTTCGCAAGTCATGAGCGCAAGCCCCCCCATCCAAGAGATGATGGAAAAAGTGCAATTGACAGACTCTCCGCTGAAGAATAAGTCGACCCCGATTGCAGATGATATTGGTGGTAGCCCTGCCATAGCCGGCGGAGGTGAAGGAATGATATTCGAGAGCGCCGACGGAAAACATGTCTATAAAAAGTTCACCGGATTCAACGAGCAAAACAGTATTCCGGGATCTATAAAATTCGAAGCCGAGGGTTTCAATGCTTACTATGGAGCAGGCTCGGCGACGGCACTTATTGAAGATAATCAGATTTATCTAAAGATGATAAAACTCGATGGCATCCCCCTCGGGGACATCAAGAAAGGTTCCATTCCGGCAAGCGGCGCCAATGCTCTTTTGGAGATGTTTGATGAAATGGAAGCAAAGGATCTATATCACCAGGATGTACAAGACCATAATTTCCTCTGGTCGGAGAGAGATACCAAAGTTTACCCCGTCGACATGCAGGCGTTCCCCTTTGAGCTTGCTCAATACACGATAGACACATACGAGCGAAGTAAAAAACAGTTGCTGACTCAATTTGCTCGCAACGTAAAACGCTGATTTCCATCCCCCTCAAGCCCTTGAAGGGACATCGCGGTGTATGCGAAATGCGTGCATTACAGTACATATGGGAGCCAGACGGCTGTCGATTCAAATAAATGGGGAGAAAAGCAAACGGCACCTTCCGGTGCCGTTCTCTCCTTACATTTCCAACATCACTTGCGCGCATCCGCCCAGGATTTCAGCAGTTCGCTATAGCTCACGGTTTCACCCTTCGGCTTCTCGTTGGCCAGTTTCGGCTTCGGTGCGCCCGGTTGATCGAACCAGTATTGCGCATCGCGTTCCGGGTTCATTTTTGGTGCGCAAGTGGCCTGGGCCTTGGAGCGCTCGAGGCGTTCCATGATGCGGTCCTGATCCTTGGCCAGGCCATCAAGCGCTTGTTGCGGTGTTTTCTCGCCGCTGGCCGCTTCGGCGATATGGCTCCACCACAGCTGAGCGAGACGTGGATAGTCGGGCACGTTGGTGCCGGTCGGCGACCATTGCACACGGGCCGGGCTGCGATAGAACTCGACCAGACCACCGAGTTTCGGCGCCAGATCGGTCATGGCCTGCGAGTTGATGTCCGACTCGCGAATAGGTGTCAGACCGACAATGGTTTTCTTCAGCGAAACAGTTTTCGACGTGACGAACTGCGCGTACAGCCACGCCGCGAGTTTCTGTTTCTCAGGCGTGGATTTCATGAACGTCCACGACCCCACATCCTGATAGCCGAGCTTCATGCCTTCTTCCCAATACGGGCCTTTAGGCGACGGCGCCATGCGCCATTTCGGCGTGCCGTCGGCGTTGACCACCGGCAGGCCGGGTTTGGTCATGTCGGCGGTGAACGCGGTGTACCAAAAGATCTGCTGGGCAATGTTGCCCTGCGACGGCACCGGGCCGGACTCGGAGAAAGTCATGCCGGCCGCTTCCGGTGGCGCGTATTTCTTCAGCCAGTCGACGTATTTGGTGGTGGCAAACACGGCCGCCGGGCCGTTGGTGTCGCCGCCACGGGTCACGCTTGAACCGACGGGATGACAGTCCTCGACGCGGATGCCCCACTCGTCCACCGGCAAACCGTTGGGCAGTCCCTTGTCACCGCCACCGGCCATGGAGAACCAGGCGTCGGTGAAGCGCCAGCCCAGCGACGGGTCTTTTTTGCCGTAATCCATGTGGCCGTAGACGCGTTTGCCGTCGATTTCCTTGACGTCTTCGCTGAAGAATTTGGCGATGTCTTCATAGGCCGACCAGTTCACTGGCACGCCCAACTCGTAACCGTACTTCTCCTTGAACTTGGCTTTCAGATCAGCGCGCTCGAACCAGTCGGCACGGAACCAGTACAGGTTGGCGAATTGCTGGTCGGGCAGTTGATAGATCTTGCCGTCCGGCGCAGTAGTGAAGGAAATGCCGATGAAGTCCTTGATGTCGAGAGTTGGCGAGGTGAAATTCTTGCCTTCGTTGGCCATCAGGTCGGTGATCGATTCGGTCTTGCCGTAGCGAAAGTGCGTGCCGATCAGGTCGGAGTCGTTGACCCAGCCGTCGTAGATGTTCTTGTCCGACTGCATCACCGTCTGCATTTTCTCGACCACGTCGCCTTCCTGCAGCAGGTCGTGGGTAAGTTTGATCCCGGTGATTTCGCTGAAGGCCTTGGCCAGCACTTTGGACTCGTATTCGTGGGTGGTCAGGGTTTCGGAAACGACCTTGATGTCCATGCCGCGAAACGGCTCGGCGGCCTTGATGAACCACTTCAGTTCTTCGAGCTGCTGTTCGGCCGTCAGGGTCGAGGGCTTGAACTCGCTGCCGATCCATTTTTTTGCAGCATCTTCGTAGGCGTCGGCCCAGGCAGATGCGCTCAGACCGCTGAGTGCCAGCATGGCTGCCAATGAAATGCTATGTCGCAGCTTATTGTTTTTATCGAACATAGAGACCTCCTGTTTAAGTTGTGGAGCCGCGTTGCCGAACGATTCGACTAGCCCCAACGCATCACAGCCAACAGCCACACCAGGGACAACGCGGACGCCACCCAGATGCTCCAGTCGGTGACGCCGATTACCAGCAAATGCAGGTAGGCGCTGCCGAGAAGACCGATAAACAAGCGATCGCCACGGGTGGTGGCAATCGGCAGAAACCCGCGCCGCAGAATGCTCGGCGAGCGCAATTCCCAGGTGGTCATGCCCACCAGAATCAGACCGATGCCGATGAAGAACGCGGCGGTCGGTGTCGTCCAGCTCATCCATTCCATCATCAGCTCCTCAGACTCGACCGAGGGCAAAGCCCTTGGCCACGTGGTTGCGTACAAACCAGATCACCAGCATGCCCGGCAGGATGGTCAACACCCCCGCCGCTGCCAGCACGCCCCAATCGATCCCCGACGCCGACACCGTGCGCGTCATCACCGCCGCAATCGGCTTGGCGTTGACCGAGGTCAGCGTGCGCGCCAGCAGCAGCTCGACCCAGGAAAACATGAAGCAGAAAAACGCCGTGACGCCGATACCGGAGCCGATCAACGGGATGAAAATCTTCACGAAGAACTTGGGGAAACTGTAGCCGTCGATGTAGGCCGTTTCGTCGATCTCCTTGGGCACGCCGGACATGAAACCTTCGAGAATCCACACCGCCAGCGGCACGTTGAACAAGCAGTGCGCCAAGGCCACGGCGATGTGCGTGTCGAACAGGCCGATCGACGAATACAACTGAAAGAACGGCAGCAAAAACACCGCCGGCGGCGCCATGCGGTTGGTCAGCAGCCAGAAGAACAGATGCTTGTCGCCGAGGAAACGATAGCGTGAAAACGCGTAAGCCGCCGGTAACGCGACGCTCAGGGAAATCACCGTGTTGAGGCTGACGTAATACAGCGAGTTCAGATAGCCGGTGTACCAACTCGGATCAGTGAAGATCACCTTGTAGTTCGCCAGCGTGAATTCCTGTGGGAAAAGCGTCAGGCCGCCGAGGATTTCGGTGTTGCTCTTGAACGACATGTTCAGCAGCCAGTAGATCGGCACCAGCAGGAACAGGATGTACACCAGCAATGGAATAAGCTTTCTCTTGCTCATGGCCGGGCCTCAGCGGTTGGCGTCGGAGTGCGTCATGGCGGTATAGAACAGCCAGGACACCAACAGGATGATCAGGAAGTACACCAGCGAAAACGCCGCTGCCGGACCGAGGTCGAATTGCCCTACAGCCATCTGCGTCAACGTCTGACTCAAGAAGGTCGTGGCATTGCCCGGCCCGCCGCCGGTGAGCACGAACGGCTCGGTGTAGATCATGAAACTGTCCATGAAGCGCAGCATCACCGCGATCAGCAGCACGCTTTTCAGCTTGGGCAACTGAATGTGGCGGAACACCGCCCAGGCCGAGGCGCGGTCGATGCGCGCGGCCTGGTAATAGACGTCGGGAATTGCTCGCAAACCGGAGAAACACAGCAGCGCGACCAGCGAAGTCCAGTGCCAGACGTCCATCACCAGCACCGTCACCCAGGCGTCCATGGTGTTGGCCGCGTAGTTGTAGCTGATGCCCATCGCGTTGAGGCTGGAACCGAGCAGGCCGATGTCGGCGCGGCCGAAGATCTGCCAAATGGTGCCGACCACGTTCCACGGAATCAGCAGCGGAATCGCCAGAATGATCAGCACCACCGAGGACCAGCGGCCCTTGGTCGGCATGGTCAGCGCGACGGCGATGCCCAGCGGGATTTCAATCAGCAGCACGCAGGCGGAATAGATGAACTGGCGCAGCAGCGAGTCGTGCAGACGCGGATCAAGCAACACTTGCTTGTACCAGTCAGCACCAACGAAGTAGCGGCTGGACTGGTCGAAGATGTCCTGCACCGAATAGTTGACCACGGTCATCATCGGGATCACCGCACTGAACGCCACCAGCAGGAACACCGGCAACACCAGCCACCAGGCCTTGTTGTTCTGCACTTTGTTCATGGCTGCGCCTCCTCGTCGCTGACTTCCAGGAGAAATTCGTCGGCATAGACCATCAGCCATTGCGCCGGGAAGCTGATGTAAGCCGTGCCCTGAGGCACCGGTTTGTCTTCAGCCAGACGCACCTTCAACGGTGCGCCGTCGAGGTTGAGGGTCATGATCTTGTAGGTGCCGAGGTCTTCGACGTGTACGACTTCGGCCTGCATCGCGTCGTCAAACGGCTCGTCCCACACATGAATGAACTCGGGGCGGATGCCGACCTTGAGATTTTTCCACTGGCCGTGCTCGATATGGCGCTGCAAGGCGTCGGATAACGGCAGGTGCGTTGAGGCGAAACCGACGCCACCGGGCTGCGGCTGCACCTCGATCAGATTCATCCCCGGGCTGCCGATGAAATAGCCGACAAAGGTGTGGCTCGGCCGCTCGAACAATTCCCGTGGTGTACCGAACTGGACGATCTGACCGCCGTACATCACCGCGATCTTGTCAGCGAAGGTCGAGGCTTCCAGTTGATCGTGGGTGACGTAGACCATGGTGATGTTGAACTGCTCGTGGATCTGCTTGAGCTTGCGCCGCAGCTTCCACTTCAGGTGCGGGTCGATCACCGTCAGCGGCTCATCGAAGAGGATTGCCGAGACGTCATCGCGCACCAGGCCACGGCCCATGGAGACTTTCTGCTTTTCGTCGGCGGTGAGATTGCGCGCTTTTTTGCTCAGCAGATTCTGCAGATCGAGCACTTCGGCAATTTCCTGCACCTTGCTGTGCACTTTCGCCTCGGCCATGCCCTGATTACGCAGCGGGAAAGCGAGGTTGTCGAACACGGTCATGGTGTCGTAGACCACCGGAAACTGGAAAACCTGGGCGATGTTGCGCTTCTCCGGCGTGAGGTCGTTGACCGCTTTGCCGTCAAACAACACGTGGCCCTGGGACGGGCTGAGCAGGCCGGAAATGATGTTGAGCAAGGTCGACTTGCCGCAACCGGACGGGCCGAGCAAGGCGTAGGCGCCGCCCTGCTCCCAGACGTGATCCATCTCGCGGATCGCGTAATCCTCCGCGCCGCTCGGGGTTTTGCTGTAGCTGTGGGCGAGGTGCTGCAAACGGATTTCGGCCATCAGGCAACCCTCGCGACACGCCGGCCCGGTGCTTGCACCAGACGGCCCTGCGCATCGAAAACGAACAGTTTGTGGGTCGGGATATAGATGCGGATCGGCGCATCGACGTCGTATTCGTGAACCCCGGGCAAGTGCAGCACCAACAGAAAGTGCTCGTTGCGCACATGCAGGAAGGTTTCCGAGCCGCTGATTTCGGCGACCTCGACGGTCACCGCCAGTTCGAGGTCGTCATCGTTGCTCGGCACCAGCGAGATATGGCTCGGGCGTACACCGAAGCGGAACTCGCCCTCGCCCACCGGGCGCAGATCGACGTTCAGCGGAAAGTGTACGAAGTTGGCGAAGCTGACTTCGTTGCCGGCAATGCGTCCCGGCATGAGGTTGATCGGCGGCTCGGAGAACAATTCAGCGGCGAGCACCGATTGCGGTTGGTGATAGACCTCGGTCGACGGCCCGCTCTGGATCACCCGGCCTTCGTGCAGGATGGTGGTGGTGCCGCCGAGGGCCAGCGCTTCGTTGGGCTCGGTGGTGGCGTAGATGGCGATGGTGTGGCGGGCCTTGAACAGCTCGCGCATTTCCTGACGCAGCTCTTCGCGCAGCTTGTAGTCGAGGTTGACCAGCGGCTCGTCGAAGAGGATCAGTTCAGCATCCTTGACCAGCGCGCGGGCCATGGCCGTGCGCTGTTGCTGCCCACCGGAGAGCTCCAGCGGATAGCGCTGCAAGAACTTCTCGATGCGCAGCATGCGTGCGGTTTCCTGCACCTTGCTGTGGATGATCTCTTTCGAAATACCGGCCTGGCGCAGTGGCGAGGCGATGTTCTCGAACACCGTCATGGTCGGGTAATTGATGAACTGCTGATAGACCATCGACACGTTGCGCAGCCGCACCGGGCGCTGGGTAACGTCGACGCCGTTCATCAGCACGCGGCCGCTGTCGGGCTTGTCGAGGCCGGCCATCAGGCGCATGAGGCTGGTCTTGCCGGACAGGGTACGCCCGAGCAGAACGTTGAAGGATCCGGGTTCGAATTTCAGGCACGCATCGTCGATCCAGATCTGGCCCTCGACGGTACGGCTGACGTGCTCCAGGGTGAGTGACATGGCTCGGCCTTTGTTATTTTTGGAGTCAAGCGACCGGAGCAACAGAGCGACATTCGTGCCAGAAATAGCAAGTCGTTGATTTGTCTTGAGATGCAGTGTTTACGGGTGCAAGCGGCGTTCACAGCTGAACACTTTTGAACAGTCGGGGTGATTGACAATGAACAATAGTGAACAACACTCTATGCACTGTTCACCCCCATGCAGGAGCTGCCGAAGGCTGCGATCTTTTGACTTTGACTTTGCTTTTTCAAG
>NZ_WBRZ01000064.1:0-22318 GCF_008923895.1 Pseudomonas sp. GXM4 | reverse complement strand
TGAGTTCCCTGAAGGGCCGTCGAAGACTACGACGTTGATAGGTTGGGTGTGTAAGCGCTGTGAGGCGTTGAGCTAACCAATACTAATTGCCCGTGAGGCTTGACCATATAACACCCAAGCAATTTGCTGACCTGAAAAGGCACCAGATTGCGGTGTGTGAAGACGAAACGAACCGAAAGTTCGAAACGCACAAACACCGAAAGCTGTCACATACCCAATTTGCTGAAGCGAGGCCATCTGGTCACGAGTCAGTACCCGAATTTCTTGACGACCATAGAGCGTTGGAACCACCTGATCCCATCCCGAACTCAGTAGTGAAACGATGCATCGCCGATGGTAGTGTGGGGTTTCCCCATGTGAGAGTAGGTCATCGTCAAGATTAAATTCCGAAACCCCAATTGCGAAAGCAGTTGGGGTTTTGTTTTGCCTGCGAGAAAGTTCTTACAGCCTTCGCAGACCTCGTCCGGCTGTCACAGCCGGCCGACAATGCTAAGGTTCTGCCTCGGCTTTAGCGATTTTCCAAGGAATCCATATGTCGGACGCCCAGTCCCTCAACGCTGCATTCATGGTGGTTCAGAGTAACAGTCTCGATGAGCTGCGCAGCCTTGTGGTCAGCATCATGCGGCGCTATCCACTCGCACCCTTGGAGAACGAAATCGCTTTGGTACAAAGCAACGGCATCGCCCAATGGCTCAAACTGGCATTGGCCGAGGATCCCGAAGACGACGACCTTGGCGGTTGCGGAATCGCTGCGGCGATTGACGTTCAGCTACCCGGCAGTTTCATGTGGCAGCTCTATCGCATGGTATTGGGACGAGAAGAAATTCCGGCTAAATCCCTGCTCGACAAAGCCCCGCTGACCTGGCGCCTGATGCGCCTCTTGCCACAGGTAATCGATCGCCCCCATTTCGAGCCGCTGCAACGCTTCCTCACCCACGACAGCGATCTGCGTAAGCGCTACCAATTGTCAGAGCGCCTCGCGGACCTGTTCGACCAATATCAAGTTTATCGGGCCGACTGGCTGGAAGATTGGGCGGAAGGCCGCCACCAACTGCGCAATGTGCGAGGTGAAATCAAACCTCTGCCACCGACCAGTTGCTGGCAGGCCGAGTTGTGGCGAGCGCTGCTGGATGACGTCGGCGAACAAGGCATGGCGCAGAGTCGTGCCGGCGTCCATCAACGTTTCATGGAGCGCATCAACACTCTTGATGAGGCACCGGCTTCACTGCCACCGCGTGTGATCGTTTTTGGTATTTCTTCGCTACCCGCGCAGGTACTTGAAGCGCTCGCCGGTCTGGCGCGCTTCAGTCAGGTTCTGCTTTGCGTACACAACCCCTGTCGCCATCACTGGGCCGATATCGTTGCCGACAAGGATCTGCTGCGACATCAATACAAGCGCCAACAACGCAAAAGCGGGATGCCAGTTGTACTTGATGCCGAGACCCTGCATCAGCACGCACATCCGTTGCTGGCCGCTTGGGGCAAGCAAGGTCGCGACTATATCAACCTGCTCGACAGCTACGACGATCCCAACAGCTACCGCGCAGCCTTTCGTGACGGCCGCATCGACCTGTTCAGCGAAGCCCAGCCCCGCAACATGCTTAACCAGCTGCAGGATGACATTCTGGAGTTACGCCCCCTCAACGAGACACGCGAACTCTGGCCAGCGGTCGATGCAACCCAAGACCATTCAATACGTTTTCACATCGCCCACAGTGCCCAGCGCGAAGTCGAAATCCTGCACGATCAACTCCTGGCGCGTTTCAGCGCTGACCCGGCTCTACGCCCACGGGAAGTGATCGTGATGGTCCCGGATATCGACAGCTACGCCCCGCATATCCGCGCGGTTTTCGGTCAGCTCGATCGATTTGACCCGCGCTTCATTCCGTTCACTTTGGCGGACCAGGGCCAGCGAGGACGTGATCCATTACTGATCGCCGTCGAGCACCTGCTCAAGCTGCCGGACAGCCGTTTCCCGGTCAGCGAGATCCTCGACCTGCTCGATGTTCCAGCTCTGCGTACTCGCTTTGGCGTAGAGGAACGTGACCTGCCAACTCTGCACCGCTGGATCGAGGGCGCCGGCGTGCGTTGGGGCATGAGTGCCGAACAACGGGCCGGTCTCGGATTGCCTGAGGAACTGGAGCAGAACAGCTGGCATTTCGGCCTGCGCCGAATGCTGCTGGGCTACGCCGTCGGCAGTGCCGACGCATGTGCAGGTATCGAGCCTTACGACGAAATTGGTGGGCTGGATGCTGCCCTGATCGGGCCATTGGTTGCGCTGCTGGATGCCCTGGAAATCGCTCATCAGCAACTCACGCAACCGGCTCAACCGAAAGAGTGGGGGCTGCGTTTGCAAGCGCTGATGCAGGTGTTCTTTCAGGCGAGCAACGAGCACGACGACTACCTGCTGACCCAACTGGAAGAGCTTCGCGAGACCTGGCTGGAAACCTGCGAGGCGGTCGGGCTGACTGACGAACTGCCGCTGACTGTCGTGCGCGAAGCCTGGCTCGCCGGGCTGGATCAGGGCCGTTTGTCGCAACGATTCCTCGCCGGTGCGGTGAATTTCTGCACCTTGATGCCGATGCGTGCCATTCCTTTCAAGCTGGTATGTCTGCTGGGCATGAACGACGGCGATTATCCGCGCGCGCAGCCGCCGCTGGACTTCGATCTGATGGGCAGCGATTACCGACCTGGGGATCGCTCACGACGTGAAGACGATCGCTACCTGTTACTCGAAGCGCTGTTGTCCGCACGCTCTCAGCTCTATATCAGTTGGGTCGGTCGCAGCATCCGTGACAACAGCGAACGACCTGCCTCGGTGCTCATCGGCCAGTTGCGCGATCACCTCGCCAGCGGCTGGCGTTCAATCGACCCTACCCAGGATCTATTGGAAGCGCTGACCGAAGAACATCCCCTGCAACCTTTCAGTGCCCGCTATTTCCACGAAGGCGAGCAACTGTTCAGCTACGCCAGCGAGTGGCAGGTCTTGCATCAAGAGAAAACGCAGCAAAGTGAAGCACCGTTACTCGCGCCATATGTTCAAGAGGAACCGTTGACGCTGGCATTGCTGCAGGATTTTCTGCGTAATCCGGTTCGGCATTTTTTCACCCAGCGTCTCAAGGTGTATTTCGAGGCAGCACAAGCGCCGTTGGCCGATGAAGAACCTTTCGTGCTGGACGCGCTACAGCGCTACACGCTGAGCGACAGTTTGCTGGAAGCCGCACTCAGTCAGCCGGACGATGTCGATCAGGCACTGCACGCCCGGGCGCTGCGCCTGCAAAACAGTGGTTTGTTGCCGATGGCGGGTTTTGGTGAGTGTCTGCAGCGAGAGTTGATCGAACCGCTTCCGGATCTTCTGCAGCGTTATCAACAATTGCTGACGTTATGGCCGACGCCGTTGACCAGTGCGATCCCGGTCAGTCTCCACCTGCAAGGTTTGCGGCTGGAGGGCTGGCTCGCAAACCTGCATCAACGCGCCGATGGCGGTCTGCTGTCGGTCACGACCATTCCCAACAGCATCGGCTCGATCAAAACGCGCAAGTGGCATCGGCTGACCAAATCGTGGGTTACCCATCTGGTCGCCTGCGCCAGCGAGCACGCGTTGACCACGGCATTGGTCGCCAGTGATGACACATTGTTGCTGGAGCCAATGGAGCGAGACCGAGCGCTGCGTTTGCTCGGTGACCTGCTTCTTGCGTGGCAATCCGGCATGCGCCAACCCTTGCCGATTGCGATAAAAACCGCGTTCGCCTGGTTGTCTCAAACTGACCCGGTCAAAGCCGAAGCAGCTGCGCGAAAAGCCTATGACGGTGACGGCCAGACCAGCAACGGCGAGCGGCGTGAAAGCCCGGCACTGCTCCGGCAATATCCCGACTTCGATGCATTGTTGGCAGACGAAACCTTCACCGGCTGGTGCGACGCGTTGTACCGCCCATTATTCGAAGCGCCGTGGCGTTCCTTGTCCAGCGAAGGTGCGCGCACATGAGTACGAAAACACCGTTGGCTCTGGCCTTCCCGTTGCGCGGCAGTCAGTTGATCGAGGCAAGCGCCGGCACCGGCAAAACCTTTACGATCTCGGCACTTTATCTGCGGCTGATTCTCGGTCATGGCGGGGAGACAAGCGGTTTCGCACGCGAACTGCTGCCGCCGCAGATCCTCGTAGTGACGTTTACCGACGCTGCCACCAAAGAGCTGCGTGAACGCATTCGGACACGCTTGGCTGAGGCCGCGCGGTTCTTCCGCGACGAAATTGTTGCCCCGGACGGACTGATTGCCGAGCTGCGCGATCAGTTCGATCCGCAACAATGGCCAGGCTGTGCCAACCGCCTCGATATCGCCGCGCAGTGGATGGACGAAGCCGCCGTCTCGACCATTCACAGCTGGTGTCAGCGCATGCTGCGCGAGCATGCGTTCGACAGTGGCAGCCTGTTCACGCAGTCGCTGGAAACCGATCACAGCGATTTGCTCGGTGAGGTGCTGCGCGATTACTGGCGGCTCTTCTGCTACCCGATGCAGGGCGATGCGCTGAACTGGGTGCGCAGCAATTGGGGTGGCCCCGCAGCGTTGTTGCCTCGCGTACGTGGCTTGTTCGCCAGCGAGCGTGACACCGATGAAGGCAAGGTGCCTGCGGAGCTGATCGCCGAATGTTTGCTGGAGCGGCGAGCGGCGTTGGTCGAATTGAAAATGCCTTGGCGTGACTGGGCAGACGAGCTGCTCGCGCTCTGCCATGAAGGCGTCGCCAGCAAAACCGTCGATGGCCGCAAAATGCAGGCGCGTTATTTCGAGCCCTGGTTCGAGAAACTCAAGACCTGGGCCGAAGACGAGTCGCTTGAGCAACTGGACATTGGCACCGGCTTCACCCGTCTGACACCCGTAGGCATGGCCGAGGCCTGGAAAGGCCAGGCCCCGAGTCATCCGGGGCTGGACGCCATGTCCGCACTCAAATCGAGCCTCGACGCATTGCCGACGCCCGATGCCGCTGTTCTGCAACACGCTGCCAAGTGGGTCGGTGCACGCTTCGAAGAAGAGAAGCGTCGCCGCGCAGAAATGGGATTCGAGGACATGCTGTTGCGTCTGGATGCCGCGCTGCAATCGGAGGGCGGCGAGCGTCTGGCAACGCTGATCCGCGAGCAGTTCCCGGTCGCACTGATCGACGAATTCCAGGACACCGATCCGGTTCAGTACCGCATCTTCGAGAGCATTTACCGTATCGAGGACAATCACCCTGACACCGGCCTGTTCCTGATCGGCGACCCCAAGCAGGCGATCTATGCCTTCCGTGGTGCCGACATCTACACCTATCTTCGCGCACGTCAGGCCACTACCGGCCGTTTGCATACACTAGGCACCAACTTCCGCTCCAGCCACGGCATGGTGACAGCGGTCAATCACGTATTCGAACGCGCCGAGTCCCGAGAGCAGGGACGCGGCGCGTTTTTGTTTCGCGAAAGAAATGGCGAGAACCCGGTACCGTTCCTCCCGGTCGAGTCTCAGGGACGCAAGGAAACGCTGCGGATTGCCGGGCAAGACGTCGCGGCACTGAATGTCTGGCTATTGTCTGGCGATCAGCCGCTGTCCGGCGCGGTCTATCGCCAGCAAATGGCCGCCGCCTGCGCCAGTGAAATCACCGCACTGCTCAATGGCGGGCAAAACGGTAGCGCTGGTTTTGTTCAGGCAGATGGCTTCATAGGTCTGCGTCCTTCGGACATCGCGATCCTCGTCCGCGACGGTAAAGAAGCCCAGGCCGTACGCGCCGAACTCGCCGCCAGAGGGGTGCGCAGCGTTTATCTCTCGGACAAGGATTCCGTATTCGCCGCGCAAGAGGCGCACGACCTGCTGGCGTGGCTGAAGGCCTGCGCCGAACCCGATGTCGAGCGCTCGCTCAAGGCTGCGCTGGCCTGCACCACCCTGAACCTGCCGCTGATCGAGCTGGAGCGCCTGAACCAGGATGAAATGGTCTGGGAAGCCCGGGTCATGCAGTTCCGCGGCTATCGAGAGCTCTGGCGCAAGCAGGGTGTGTTGCCGATGTTGCGGCGCCTGCTTCACGACTTCCACCTGCCGCAAACCCTGATGCAGCGCAGTGACGGCGAGCGCGTACTGACCAACCTCTTGCATCTCTCGGAACTGATGCAGCAAGCCGCTGCTGAACTGGACGGCGAGCAAGCGCTGATCCGCCATCTGGCCGAGCTGCTGGCACTGTCCGGTCAGGCTGGTGAAGAGCAGATTTTGCGTCTGGAAAGCGACGAGCAACTGGTTAAAGTGGTGACCATCCACAAATCCAAGGGTCTGGAATATCCGCTGGTATTCCTGCCATTCATTTGCTCGGCGAAACCGGTGGATGGCAGCCGCTTGCCGCTGCATTACCACGACGCTGCGGGCAAAGCGCAGATCAGCCTCAAGCCGACTCCCGAGTTGATCGCTCTGGCTGACGATGAGCGTCTGGCCGAAGATCTGCGTCTTCTGTATGTCGCATTAACGCGCGCGCAGCATGCCTGCTGGCTGGGCGTCACCGATCTCAAGCGCGGCAATAACAACAGCTCGGTGTTGCACCTGTCGGCGCTGGGTTATTTGCTGGGGGGCGGTGCCGCTTTGGGCGAGTCCAGCGAATTGAATCGCTGGCTGCGGGATCTGCAGCAGGACTGCGCGGCGATTGGCATCGGCGAAATGCCTCAGCCCACTGATGAGCATTACCAGCCGCCGCGCAATGAAGCAGTGCTGCGAGCGACGCTACGGCCCAAGCGCAAAGCCAGTGAAAACTGGTGGATCGCTTCCTATAGCGCTTTGCGCATCAGCGACATAATGAGCATCGGCAGCGATGAAGCACCGGACAGTCCGCAGGCGCAAAAGCTCTTCGACGACGAGCGCCTCGATCCCGACGCATCCCGCGAAATCATCAGCGGTGGCGCCGATATCCACCGTTTTCCCCGTGGCCCCAATCCCGGCACCTTTCTGCATGGCTTGCTCGAATGGGCGGGCGCTGAAGGTTTTTCGGTTACCCGCGAAGCGCTGGAAGATGCGATTGCCCGGCGCTGCAACTTGCGCGGCTGGCAAGGCTGGATTACCACGCTGACTGACTGGCTGCAACACTTGCTCAAGTCGCCGTTGCCGATCGCTGGCGGGCAACCGCCGGTGGTTCTTGAGCAGTTGAAGCAATACCGCGTCGAGATGGAGTTCTGGTTCGCCAGCCACAAAGTCGACGTGCTCAAGCTCGACGAACAGGTGCGCCAGCACACCCACAATGGCGTCGCTCGTGTTGCGGCAGAACCGGTGCAACTCAACGGCATGTTCAAGGGCTTTATCGACCTGACCTTCGAGCACGCTGGCCGCTATTACGTTGCCGATTACAAATCCAACTGGCTCGGCGTGGATGATCAGGCATACACGGTGCAGGCAATGGAGCAGTCGATCCTCGACAACCGTTATGACCTGCAATACGTGCTGTATCTGCTGGCATTGCATCGCCAGTTGAAGGCACGGCTGGCGGATTACGATTACGACCGTCACATCGGCGGGGCGCTGTATCTGTTTCTGCGCGGTACGCGTGCCGAAAGTCGTGGCGTGTACTTCGTGCGTCCGCCACGGGAATTGATCGAACGCCTCGACCGTATGTTCCAGGGCAAACCCGAACCCAAGTCCGAGCCCGCCTGGGAACAGGGAGTCCTGCTATGAGCCGCACATTCGCCGATCTGCTGCCGACACCGCTGGAAGCGGACAGCCTGTCGAAACTCTCGCCGCTGACCCGCGCCGATGATTTGCTGTTGTTGCTGAGCCGTTGGGTCGAGCGCGGTTGGCTGCGCGCGCTGGACCGCGCCTTTGTCGCTTTCCTGCATGAACTCGAGCCCGAGACCGACCCGTTGGTGCTGCTGGCAGCGGCGTTGACCAGTCACCAGCTCGGCCATGGTCATGTGTGCCTGGATTTGTTCGAAACCCTCAAGGCGCCGGATTTTGCCCTGTCATTGCCGCCCGAAGGCGATGTGCAGGGCGGCGTGTTGTTGCTGCCTTCGCAATTGCTCGAAACGCTCGATGGAGCCCATTGGTGCAAAGTGCTGGCAAGCAGCTCGCTGGTCGCGCTGGCCGCTGATGCCAGTGACACAGCGCAGACACGCCCGTTGGTGCTGTCCTCGAAACGCCTGTACTTGCGCCGTTACTGGACCTACGAACGCCGCATCGATGCAGCGTTGCGCCAACGCTTGATGCAACAGGAGCCGACGCCGGATGATCTGCCGCAGCGTCTGAACGAATTGTTCGGCGGCGCGGAATCCGCAGCTGTCATCGATTGGCAAAAACTCGCCTGCGCCATTGCTACGCGCAGCGCCTTCAGCATCATCACTGGCGGCCCGGGCACCGGGAAAACCACTACGGTGGTGCGCTTGCTCGCATTGTTGCAGGCACCGGCCGTCGAGGCTGGCCATCCGCTGCGCATTCGTCTGGCCGCCCCGACCGGCAAGGCCGCTGCACGTTTGACCGAGTCGATCAGTCAGCAAGTGCAATCACTGCAAGTCGCCGAAGCGGTGCGCGCGGCGATCCCCAGCGATGTGACAACCGTGCACCGTCTGCTCGGCAGTCGACCGGGCACCCGGCATTTCCGTCACCATGCCGGCAACCGCCTGCCGCTGGATGTGCTGGTGGTCGACGAAGCTTCGATGATCGACTTGGAAATGATGGCCAACTTGCTCGACGCCATGCCGGCCCATGCGCGGTTGGTATTGCTGGGCGACAAGGATCAACTGGCCTCGGTCGAGGCCGGTGCGGTGCTGGGCGATCTGTGCCGTGACGCCGAGGGCGGTTGGTACAGCCCGCAGACGCGGCAATGGCTGGAGTCGGTCAGTGGCGAGTCGTTGCAGGGCAGCGGTTTGCATGAGGACCGCGACGGCACCCACCCGCTGGCGCAGCAAGTGGTGATGCTGCGGCACTCGCGCCGTTTCGGCGAGGGCAGTGGCATCGGTCAGCTCGCGCGCCGGGTCAATCAGCAATTGGCCGATGAGGCACGACAGTTGCTCGCCGCTGGCGGCTACGACGACGTGTATTCGCTGCCGCTCAAAGGCGAGCACGATCACAAGCTCGAACGCCTCTTGCTCGAAGGTCACGGCAACGGCCCGCAAGGTTATCGCCATTACCTAAGCGTACTGCGCGATCAGCGTCCACCGTCAACGCGGCCACTTGAGCATGCGGACTGGATAGATTGGGCGCGCGAAGTCTTGCAGGCGTTCGACACATTCCAGTTGCTGTGCGCCGTGCGCAAAGGGCCATGGGGCGTTGAAGGTCTGAACCAGCGCATCACCGCTGCATTGCTCAAGGCGCGTCTGATCGAGAGCGATCAGCAGTGGTATGAAGGTCGGCCGGTGCTGATGACACGCAACGACTATGGTCTGGGCCTGATGAACGGCGACATCGGCATCGCCCTGAAACTGCCCGAGCGTGAAGGCGCAGAGATCGGCAAAACCGTTCTGCGCGTGGCCTTCCCGCGTAACGATGGTCAGGGCGGCGTGCGCTTCGTGTTGCCGAGTCGGCTCAATGATGTTGAAACCGTGTACGCCATGACGGTGCACAAGTCCCAGGGCTCGGAGTTCGCCCATACGGCGCTGATCCTGCCGGATGCGTTGAACCCCGTGCTGACCAAAGAACTGATCTACACCGGAATTACTCGCGCCCGGCACTGGTTCACCTTGATCGAGCCACGTGCCGGCGTGTTTGAGGAAGCGGTGCAGCGCAAGGTCAAGCGCCTGAGCGGGCTGATGCTGGAACTGGAGGAGGGCACCGAGTCTCAGGGATGAAGTGCTGAATGACCGACAACGAATACTGACCAACCGGTCAGAGGCAGGCGCCTCGCTGGTGTTCTGGCGCTGTGCTATCGTTGCGGCATCATTTCGTTACGCTCCAAGAGAATCCCTCCATGAAGGTGGCCGTCTGGGCGACACAGCGTGTGGTGGCCTGCCAGCACGCATTGCTGATCGTTTTGCTCTGGTTGTTCACGGGCAGCGCCATCGCCCAAGCGCAAACCGGGCCGGCCGAGCAACGGGCCAAAGCGGTCACGCAAGTGGTGCTTGGCATCCTCAGCTATGCACGCTGGCCGGTGGAACCGGCGCAATTGCGCCTGTGCATCGTCGGCCCCACCGAATACACCGATGACCTGGTCAAAGGCACCACCCAAGCCACGGGCCGGCCGGTGGCTGTGCGGCGTCTGCTGGCGGACAACCCGGGCATCGTCAGCGAATGCGATGCGGTGTACATCGGCAAGCTCACCGCCGATGAACGCAGTCGCCTGTTTGCATCGTTGATCGGGCATCCGGTGCTGAGCATCAGCGAAGCGGACGATCAATGCACCGTCGGCAGTCTGTTCTGCCTGCGCGTTGGCGATGAACAAGTGTCGTTCGAGGTCAATCTCGACTCCGTGGCTCGCAGTGGTGTGCGCATACACCCCAGCGTGTTGCAGTTGTCCCGTCGCAAAGCGGCGGCGCCATGAAGCTGTTCAGTTGGAAGGCTCGTCCCACGCTGGGCTCGGTCATCGGCCGTGGGCATTTGATCGTCGCGCTGGTGGCGGTGGCGATGGCCAGTGTTTCGCTGACCTTGCTGGGCGTGCTGGCGCTGCGGGTGTATGCCGACCACAACCTGCACTTGATCGCCCGGTCGATCAGCTACACCGTCGAAGCGGCCGTCGTGTTCAATGACAAAGCGGCGGCAACCGAAGCGCTGGCGATCATCGCTTCCACCGAGGAAGTGGCAGATGCCCGAGTGCTCGACGCGCAAGGCCAATTGATCGCGCAATGGCAGCGCGCTGAAACCGGCTTGTTCTCCGAGCTGGAAATGCAGATCACCCGCGCCATTCTGGAAAAACCGGTCAGCCTGCCGATTGAGCATCAGGACCGCGAAATCGGTCGCGTCCTGCTCATCGGTCACGGCGGCAGCCTGATGCGCTTCCTGCTCAGCGGCCTGGCCGGGATTGTGCTGTGCACCGCGATCAGCGCCTGGGTCGCGCTCTATCTGGCGCGGCGGCAGCTGCGCGCAATCATTGGCCCATTGCACAGCCTCGCCGCCGTCGCCCACGCCGCCCGTAGCGAGCGGGCGCTGGACCGGCGCGTACCGCCGGCGCAGATCGCTGAGCTGGATAATCTGGGCAACGACTTCAATGCCTTGCTCGGCGAACTCGAGTCGTGGCAAACCCATCTGCAAAACGAAAACGAAACCCTCGCCCATCAAGCGACCCACGACAGCCTCACCGGTTTGCCCAACCGTGCGTTTTTCGAAGGCCGCTTGATCCGCGCCTTGCGCAACGGCAAAAAACACGATGAGCGGGTCGCCGTGCTGTTTCTCGACAGCGACCGCTTCAAAGGCATCAACGATAACTTCGGCCACGCCTCGGGCGACGCCGTGCTGGTGGCGATCGCCAATCGCGTGCGAGCGCAATTGCGCGAGGATGATCTGGTCGCTCGGCTGGGCGGCGACGAGTTCGCCGTGCTGCTCGCGCCGCTGCACACGGTCGAAGACGCTGAGCACATCGCTGACAAGATTCTCGCCAGCATGGACATGCCGATCACCCTGCCCGGCGACAGCAGTGTAGTGACCTCGCTCAGTATCGGTATCGCCGTCTATCCCGATCATGGCGCCACGCCTGGCGCCTTGCTCAACGCAGCCGACGCGGCGATGTATCAGGCCAAGCGCCTGTCGCGTGGCGCGCAATTCACCGCCGGGTCGGAGCGCCCGGTCGATTCCGTTCACACCAGGAGCTGATGCCCGTGTTCACACTTCCCTTTCGACTGTTTTCCGCATTGCTGCTGATCACCGCGCTGACCCTGAGCGGTTGCCAGACCGCCCCGCAGAAAGGCCTGACACCGGCGCAGGTCGCCGTGCTCAAACAGCAGGGTTTCGAGTTGACCGATGACGGCTGGGAGTTCGGCCTGTCGGGCAAAGTGCTTTTTGGCAGCGATGTCGAAAGCCTGAACGCAGCCAGCACGGAAATCGTCGAACGCATCGGCAAGGCGTTGCTCGGCGTGGGAATCGAGCGGGTGCGCGTCGATGGCCACACCGATGCGTCCGGCAAGGAAACCTACAATCAGCAACTGTCGCTGCGCCGGGCCAGGAGCGTTGCCAACGTCCTCGGCACGGTCGGTATGAAGCCGGAAAACATCCAGCTGCAAGGCCTGGGCAGCAGCGAACCGGTGGCTTCCAACGACACCGCAGCGGGGCGCACGGAAAATCGCCGGGTGTCGATTGTGGTCAGCGCCGATTAATCGGCAAAGCGCATCTCCCGCGTTTCACCCATCAACAACGCCTGATTGCGCTCAGTCACCTCACGAATGTAATCCCACAACAAGGTAATCCGCTTCAACTTGCGCAGATCCTCCCGGCAGTACATCCAGAACTGCCGGGTGATGTCGATTTCTTCCGGCAACACCGGCAGCAATCGTGGATCCTGCGCGGCGAGGAAGCACGGCAGGATCGCCAGCGAGCGCCCCTGCTGTGCGGCGACGTATTGCGCGATCACGCTGGTGCTGCGCAGGTTTGCGCTGGCGCCGGGTAGCACGTTGGCCAGGTAGAGCAGCTCTGAGCTGAACGCCAGGTCATCCACATAACTGATGAATTGATGCTTGCTCAAGTCGGCCGGGTGGCGGATGGGAGGGTGTTTGTCCAGATAGTCCTGGGTTGCGTACAGCTGCAAGCGGTAGTCGCAAAGTTTGCAGCAGACGTACGGCCCGTGCTCCGGCCGCTCGAGGGCAATGACGATGTCGGCCTCGCGCTTGGACAGGCTGATGAAGTGCGGCAGCGGCAGGATGTCCACCGAGATCGCCGAGTAGGCGTCGACGAAATGGCTCAGTTGCGGGGTGATGAAAAAACTGCCGAAGCCTTCGGTGCAGCCCATGCGCACATGGCCGGACAGGGCCACGCCCGAGCCGGAAACCTGCTCGCAGGCCATGTGCAACGTGCTTTCGATCGACTCGGCATAACCGAGCAAGCGCTGGCCTTCGGTGGTCAGGACGAAGCCGCTGGTGCGGGATTTTTCGAACAGCAATGTACCCAGCGCCGCTTCCAGCGAGCTGATCCGTCGCGACACCGTGGTGTAGTCGACAGCCAGGCGTTTGGCGGCGGTGCTGGCCTTGCGGGTGCGGGCGACTTCGAGGAAAAACTTCAGGTCGTCCCAGTTCAGCGAGCCTAGCGAGGTGATGTTTTTTTGCATGATGGTCGGGCTTATATGTGCGTTCTTATTAGAAGTTTGCACATCTATACTCCAAAAACAGTCCGACAACCAATTCGTGACACACGCCTCATCTCAAGGCGAACCTTTCGCCTTGGCTCCTACGATAAAAACAAGTTCTGGAGACCAGCATGAACGCATCGCTTACGCCCAATGACACCACGCTGCAAAAGGTCAAACTGCTGATCGACGGCGAATGGGTCGAGTCGCAGACCACCGAGTGGCACGACATCGTCAACCCGGCCACCCAGCAAGTGCTGGCCAAGGTTCCGTTCGCCACCGCCGCTGAGGTCGATGCCGCTGTCAGCGCCGCCCAGCGTGCCTTCCAGACCTGGAAACTGACCCCGATCGGCGCGCGGATGCGCATCATGCTCAAGCTGCAAGCGCTGATCCGCGAGCACTCCAAGCGCATCGCCGTGGTCCTCAGCGCCGAGCAGGGCAAGACCATTGCTGATGCCGAAGGCGATATTTTCCGTGGCCTGGAAGTGGTCGAGCACGCGTGCTCGATCGGCACCCTGCAAATGGGTGAATTCGCCGAGAACGTCGCTGGCGGCGTCGACACTTACACCCTGCGCCAGCCGATCGGCGTCTGCGCCGGCATCACGCCGTTCAACTTCCCGGCGATGATTCCGCTGTGGATGTTCCCGATGGCGATCGCCTGCGGCAACACCTTCGTGCTCAAGCCGTCGGAACAGGATCCGCTGTCGACCATGCTGCTGGTGGAACTGGCCATTGAGGCTGGCGTCCCGGCGGGCGTGCTCAACGTGGTTCACGGCGGCAAGGATGTGGTCGATGGCCTGTGCACGCACAAGGACATCAAAGCCGTGTCGTTCGTCGGTTCGACCGCTGTCGGCACCCACGTGTATGACCTGGCCGGCAAACACGGCAAACGCGTGCAGTCGATGATGGGCGCAAAAAACCACGCTGTGGTGCTGCCGGATGCCAATCGCGAGCAAGCGCTGAATGCCTTGGTCGGCGCCGGTTTCGGTGCCGCCGGGCAACGTTGCATGGCGACGTCGGTGGTGGTGCTGGTCGGTGCCGCAAAACAGTGGCTGCCAGACCTGAAAGCGCTGGCGCAGAAACTCAAGGTCAACGCCGGCAGCGAGCCGGGCACCGATGTCGGCCCGGTGATTTCGAAAAAGGCCAAGGCGCGGATCCTTGAACTGATCGAAAGCGGCATCAAAGAAGGCGCCAAGCTTGAGCTCGATGGTCGCGACATCAGCGTGCCGGGTTATGAACAAGGCAATTTTGTCGGCCCGACCCTGTTCTCCGGGGTGACCACCGACATGCAGATCTACACCCAGGAAATCTTCGGCCCGGTGCTGGTGGTGCTGGAAGTCGACACCCTCGATCAGGCGATCGCGCTGGTCAACGCCAACCCGTTCGGTAACGGCACAGGGCTGTTCACCCAGAGCGGTGCGGCGGCGCGCAAGTTCCAGACTGAAATCGACGTCGGTCAGGTCGGCATCAACATCCCGATTCCGGTACCGGTACCGTTCTTCAGCTTCACCGGTTCGCGCGGTTCGAAACTCGGCGACCTCGGCCCGTACGGCAAGCAAGTGGTGCAGTTCTACACGCAGACCAAAACGGTCACGGCGCGCTGGTTCGACGACGACAGCGTCAACGACGGCGTGAACACCACCATCAACCTGCGCTGAGGATTCGATCATGAAAATCGCATTTATCGGGCTGGGCAACATGGGCGCGCCGATGGCGCGCAACCTGATCAAGGCCGGCCACTCGCTGAATCTGGTCGACCTGAACAAAACCGTGCTGGCGGAACTCGAGCAACTGGGTGGCACCATCCGCGCTTCAGCCCGCGAGGCGGCGGAAGATGCCGAACTGGTGATCACCATGCTCCCGGCGGCTGTGCACGTGCGCAGCGTCTGGCTGGGTGAGGAGGGCGTGCTCGCCGGCATTCGCCAAGGCATGCCGGCGGTGGATTGCAGCACCATCGATCCGCAGACCGCCCGCGACGTCGCAGCGGCCGCCGCCAAACACGGCGTGGCCATGGCCGATGCGCCGGTCTCCGGCGGCACTGGCGGTGCGACGGCCGGGACCCTGACCTTCATGGTCGGCGCTACCCCGGAACTGTTCGCCACCCTGCAACCGGTGCTGGCGCAGATGGGCCGCAACATCGTGCATTGCGGTGAAGTCGGCACCGGCCAGATCGCCAAGATCTGCAACAACCTGCTGCTGGCGATTTCGATGGTCGGCGTCAGTGAAGCGATGGCGTTGGGCGATGCGCTGGGGATCGACACCGGCGTGCTGGCCGGAATCATCAACAGTTCGACCGGCCGCTGCTGGAGTTCGGAGATGTACAACCCGTGGCCGGGCATCGTCGAAACGGCGCCGGCCTCGCGCGGTTATACCGGTGGTTTCGGCGCGGAGCTGATGCTCAAGGATCTTGGGCTGGCGACGGAAGCGGCGCGGCAGGCGCATCAACCGGTGGTGCTCGGCGCGGTGGCGCAGCAGTTGTATCAGGCGATGAGCCAGCGCGGTGACGGCGGGAAGGATTTCTCGGCGATCATCAACAGCTATCGCAAGCCGCAGTAATCGCGGTCAGACCTTTGTGGTGAGGGGATTTATCCCCGTTGGGTTGCGCAGCAGCCCCCTGGATTGTGTCAGGTAAACCGAGTGCTCAGGGTTTGCGACTGGTCCGCAGTCGAGCGGGGATAAATCCCCTCGCCACAGGTTTTAGCAACGCCGGGACATTTGCCGGGAAATCACGTCGGGTGATTTCCCGGCTTTTTTGCATCAGGCGAAGACGAAATATTTGCGCACGGTCTCGACAACTTCCCACGTGCCTTTCATGCCCGGCTCAACGACGAAGATATCGCCGGCGCGCAGGTGGATCGGCGCCATGCCGTCCGGGGTGATCACGCAGTAGCCTTCCTGGAAATGGCAGTACTCCCACTTCACATAATCGACGCGCCACTTGCCCGGTGTGCAGATCCAGGTGCCCATGATCTTGCTGCCGTCTTCGCTGGTGTAGGCGTTGAGGTTGACGGTGTGCGGGTCGCCTTCGAGTTTTTCCCACTTGCAGGCGTCGAGTACCGGCAGCGGGTGAGTGTCGCGCAGAACGGTGATAGGGGCGGTCGCGGTCATGGGGACTCCGGGCAAGTGGACTTGAGAATTGAAGTCGCACCCTATAGCGCCCGGTTTTCGCTCAGTTGTCTGGGGTCGACATCGGAGTGCTCAGAAACGCGCGCAGTGCTGAGCGCTTGTAACAATGCGTTGGCATAACCCGGCAGCGCGGCGAAGTCTCTCGCGCAGAGCATCAACGTGCGGCGCGCCCATGGCTCATTCAGAGTCACGCACTTGAACTGCTCGAGCATCGCGCGTTGGACAGCGGCCAACGGCACGATGGCCAGGCCGGCGCCATGGGCGACCATGCGCATTGCGCCATCAAAGCCATCGGCGCGAATGCGCACCTGCATTCGTGCGCCGCTGTGCAGCGCCTGTTCTTCCAGATAGATCGCTAGTGCGCTGTCGGCGCTGAGTCCGACAAAGTCGTGCTGCAACGCGTCGCTGAAACTGACCTCGGCGGCGTCGGACAACGGGTGATCGAGCGGCAGAATCAGCACCAGTGGATCGTCGCGAAACGCTTGAGTCTGTAAGCCGTTGGTGTCAACCGCGTCGGAGACGATGCCCAAGTCCGCTGCGCCTTCGCGCAAGGTATGGATGATCCGCGCGCTGGGTAGCTCCTGTAGATCGATATCGAGGTTGGGATGGCTGCGCAGGAAATCCGCGAGCACTTCCGGCAGGTACTCGGTGATCGCCGTGGTGTTGCACAACAGCCGCACCTGGCCTTTGACGCCTTGCGCATAATCGGCAAGGTCCTGCTGCATGCGTTCGGCCTGTTGCAAAAGGATGCGCGCATGGCGGGCGAGGGCTTTGCCGGCAGGCGTCGGGGTGACGCCACGCCGGCCACGTTCGAGGAATTCAGCGCCCAGCGAGGCTTCCATTGCGCGGATTCGGGCACTGGCGGCGGCGAGGGACAAGTGGCTGCGGGCGGCGCCGGCGGTGATGTTGCCGGTGTCGAGAATGTGCAGGTAGAGGCGCAGGTCGGTGAGGTCGAAGTGCATGGGTTTGCCTGTGGTTTTGCGGTGGCTGGGCTGGCCCTTTCGCGAGCAGGCTCGCTTCCACAGGGACTCATTTACAGCGCAGATCCCGTGTGGGAGCGAGCCTGCTCGCGAAGAGGCCAGATGCCTCAACGCCGATGTCAGCCTCTTGCAAAGGAAGAGGCTGCCTCAGTATATGGCAGATTTTCCCCCAGCCCGGATCAGTGCACATTACCCCAATGCACACACTAACCGACTTCTACCAAACCCTCGGCCTGACCCTGTCCCTGCTGGTCATCGCCACCTTCTTGCTCGCCGGCACGGTCAAAGGCGTGATTGGCCTCGGCCTGCCCACCGTCGCCATGGGCCTGCTCGGTCTGGCTATGGCGCCGGCGCAGGCAGCCGCGCTGTTGATCATTCCGGCGACCCTCACCAATTTCTGGCAATTGGCCTTCGGTGGCCACCTGAAAAGCTTGATCAAACGTCTCTGGCCCATGCTGCTGATGATCTTCCTTGGCACCGGCATCGGCACCCTCTGGATCGGCCTGTCCGGCGGCCATTGGGTGGTGCGTGGACTTGGCGCGGCGCTGTTGCTGTATGCATTGAGCGGACTGTTTCTGCCGACTTTGCACGTCAACCCGCGTCATGAGCGCTGGCTCGGCCCGCTGTGTGGTCTGATCACCGGCGTCATCACCTCTGCCACCGGCGTCTTCGTGATTCCGGCGGTGCCGTACCTGCAAGCGCTGGGGCTGAGCCGCGATGAGCTGGTGCAGGCGCTCGGTCTGTCCTTCACCGTCTCGACCCTGGCGCTGGCCGCGGGGCTGCTCTGGCACGGCGCACTCGGCGGTGGCGAATTGAGCGCCTCGCTGCTGGCGCTGATCCCGGCCATGCTCGGCATGTGGCTTGGCCAATGGTTGCGTCAGCGCATCAGTGCGATGCTGTTCAAGCGCGTGTTCTTTATCGGACTGGGCGCGCTCGGCGCCCATTTGCTTATCAGCGGCTAGCCGACGATTCGCTGAGCATGTCGATCGGGCGGATATCGAAATCGCGCTCCAGATAGTCCATGCGCCTGGCGAAAAACGCTTTCATGTGCGGCAATGCCGAGTGCTCATCCAGATGCGCCTGGCTGGCCCAGATCTCGTAGAAGATAAACAGCGTCGGATCCTGCTGGTCGCGCAGCATGTGGTACTCGATGCAGCCCGGTTCGGCGCGGCTTGGCTCCACGTAAGCACGGAACAGCGCTTCGAATTCGGCGGCTTTTTCCGGGCGGGTCTTGGCGAGCAGGATAAAACCCTGGCGTTCACTCATCACAACTTCCTTGAATGCAGAAAGCGCTGAATGCTACGGCAACAATTGGCGATCGATTCGTGCGTTTTGATCAAATGTATTTTGCGTCGATGTGGCTGTTTCCGCGCGAGATCGATGGTTAATCTGCGGCCATTCCAATTCTTGATTCAATCCAGCCTCAAAGGCTGCGCCGAGGTTTTCCGATGAAGAAAGTGCTGTTGCTCAATGGCGGTAAAAAATTCGCCCATTCCGATGGCCGCTACAACGCCACCTTGCACGAGACCGCGCTGAGCGTGCTCGATCGCGGCGGTGTCGACGTCAAGACCACCTTCATTGATGAGGGCTACGACGTTGCCGAAGAAGTGGCCAAGTTCCTCTGGGCCGACGTGATCATTTATCAGATGCCGGGCTGGTGGATGGGCGCGCCGTGGACGGTGAAAAAGTACCTCGACGAAGTCTTCACCGAAGGCCACGGCAGTCTCTACGCTAGCGACGGTCGCACACGTTCCGATGCTTCGCAGAAGTACGGCAGTGGCGGTCTGATTCAGGGCAAGCAATACATGCTGTCGCTGACCTGGAACGCGCCGCAGCAAGCCTTCGATGACCCGACGGATTTCTTCGAAGCCAAAGGCGTGGACGCCGTGTACTTCCCGTTCCACAAGGCCAACGAGTTTCTGGGCATGACCGCGCTGCCGACCTTCCTCTGCGTCGACGTAATGAAGCGTCCGAATATCGAGAATGATGTGGTGCGCTATGAGCAGCATCTGACTGAGGTGTTTGGCCTCAAGGCTTGATGGGTTTCGGGCTACTATCCGGATACAGCAAAAGATCGCGGCCTTTGGCAGCTCCTGCAGGGGGCATGGCGATTGGTTGCGATCTTGGCGATTCCAAAGAGGACACCCGTGAAAGCCAGATCCGATGAGTTGCAGATTTTCGTCTGCGTGATCGAGTGCGGTTCGATTTCCGCCGCCGCCGAGCAGGTCGGGCAGACGCCGTCGGCCGTCAGTCGCACGCTGTCGAAGCTCGAAGCCAAGCTCGACACCACGCTGATCAACCGCACCACGCGACGCATGGACCTGACCGAGGAGGGCAAGTATTTCTTCGAACAGGCCAAGCTGATTCTCGATCAGATGGATCAACTCGAAGAGCGTCTGTCTTCGCGCCAGCAAACCCCGTCCGGACGCCTGCGCATCAACGCCGCCTCGCCGTTCATGCTCCACGCCATCGTCCCCTACATCGACGAATTCCGGCAGCTGTATCCGGACATTCAGCTCGAACTCAACAGCAATGACTTGATCATTGACCTGCTGGAACAAAGCACCGACGTCGCCATCCGCATCGGCACCCTCGCCGATTCGACGCTGCATGCGCGTTCGCTCGGTTGCAGTCCGTTGATGATTGTTGCCAGCCCCGCCTATTTGAAAAAGTACGGCGCGCCCCGGCAGGTCGCGGATTTGAGCGAACATACGCTGCTCGGCTTCACCCAGAACGAAGGCCTCAACCAATGGCCGCTGCGCTATGTGCATGGCGACCGCTGGCCGATCAGCCCGGAAATCAGCGCTTCCAGTGGTGAGACCGTGCGCCATTTGGCGCTGGAGGGGCAGGGCATCGCCTGCCTGTCGCACTTCATGACCATCGACGACATCCGCGCCGGACGCCTGAAAGTCCTGCTCGGCGAATTCAACAGCGGCTACCGCCAGCCGATCAACGCCGTGTACTACCGCAACTCGCAACTGGCGTTGCGCATCCAGTGCTTCCTCGACTTTATCCAGGGCAAACTCGCCGCCTACGCCAGCGCCGAATTCAAAGGCTGATTCGTGATCCCTGCGCAAGAGTGAATTGGCCGAGGGCGGGTTTTTCGCCGGGTTTCATCGGCCGATACTCGCTGCATCACTTATTCACGCAGGGAGTTACTCCATGAACGTATTCGTTACCGGCGCGGCCGGATTTATCGGTGGGTCCATCGCAACCGGTCTGGTGCAGGCCGGGCACACAGTTACCGGTCTGGTGCGCAGCGCCGAGCAGGCTGATGAGCTGAAAGCATTGGGCATGAACGCGGTAATCGGCACCCTCGATGACAGCCAATTGCTGGCGCAACAGGCCCGTGCTGCCGATGCCGTCATCAACGCTGCCAGCAGCGATCATCGCGGCGCAGTGGAAGCGTTGCTCGGTGCTTTGCGTGGCTCGAATAAAGTCTTTCTGCACACCAGCGGTTCGAGCATCGTTGGCGATGCCTCCGGCGGCAAATCCAGCGACGACATTTACTACGAAGACCACCTGCCGGAACCGACTGTCGATAAGGCCGATCGCGTATCCATCGACAACCTGGTGCTCGCTGCGTCGAAGGATGGCGTGAACTCGGCGGTGATCTGCAACACCCTGATCTACGGCCACAGCCTGGGCGTCAACCGCGACAGCGTGCAATTGCCGCGACTGCTGAAACAGGCGCGCAAAAACGGCGTCGTTCGCCACGTTGGAACAGGGCAGAACATCTGGTCCAACGTGCACATCGAAGACGTCGTCGCCCTGTATCAGCTGGCGCTGACCAAAAACGTGCCCGGCACTTTCTACTTCGTCGAGAGCGGTGAAGCCTCGTTCATCGACATGACCACCGCCATGGCCGAAGCCCTCAATCTAGGCGAACCGCAAGACTGGCCATTGCAAGACGCCGAAGCCGAATGGGGCTATGAAATGGCCAACTACGGCCTCGGTTCCAACAGCCGCGTACGCGGCAAACACGCCCGCGACCTGCTGGGCTGGACGCCGAAGCGCACCTCGGTGGTGGAATGGATTCGTAACGAAATGGTGTGAGTTCAGCGCGCACCGAGTGAAGCCATTCGCGAGCAGGCTCACTCCCACAGGTGACCGCGTTCTGCCTGGAAAAATGTAATTCCTGTGGGAGCTGGCTTGCCAGCGATAGCGGTGGATCAGTCGCCACCCATGTTGAACGTGGCGCCGTCATCGCTGGCAAACCAGCTCCCACAGGGACTTTGTGGTGGCCAGAAAGTCATGAAAATCCCGCCCTCCGATTTTCATTAAACACGACACCCCATACCCACCAGCGACATCTCTTGTCTCTCCACGAAAATTACTTTCATGTGGTTTGAAATCTCGATCTCGAAATGATTTATGAGTTTCACAACCCATTCGAACGTGACCCTTTCGAGGAGTACCGCATGACGCCTTCCCTCGGCTATTGGCTGCTGGTCTACGCCGCCGTGGCCATCATTGCGCTGATCGTATTGATCGCCCGTTACCGGCTCAATCCGTTCATTGTCATCACCCTGATTTCCCTGGGCCTGGCGTTGGTTGCCGGGATGCCGCCGTCGGCGGTGGTCGGTGCGTATGAGGCCGGCGTCGGCAAGACGCTGGGGCATATTGCGCTGGTGGTGGCGTTGGGAACGATGCTCGGCAAGATGATGGCCGAGTCCGGCGGCGCCGAGCAGATGGCGCGCACGCTGATCGAGCGATTCGGCGAGAAGAACGCGCATTGGGCGATGGTCTGCATCGCGTTTCTGGTCGGCTTGCCGCTGTTCTTTGAAGTCGGTTTCGTCTTGCTGGTGCCAATCGCTTTCACCGTGGCACGCCGCGTCGGCGTGTCGATTCTGATGGTCGGGCTGCCGATGGTGGCCGGCCTCTCGGTGGTGCATGCGCTGGTGCCGCCGCACCCGGCGGCGATGCTCGCGGTGCAGGCCTATCAGGCCTCGGTCGGGCAGACCTTGCTGTACGCGATCGCCATCGGCATTCCGACCGCAATCATCGCCGGGCCGCTGTACGC